>PNAR01000428.1 GCA_003169715.1 Acidobacteriaceae bacterium
ACAAATAGCATCACGACGTTCCCGCTACTGATTCTGCGAATACTCAGATCGGGGCGCGGGCAGTGGGTCGAAACCTTCCGCCTCCAATTCCCCGGCTCGCCCGGTTACCCTGGTTCGGAAAGATGTACTCGCGAGTCGGGGAGGTCCCGCGAGCTGGGCTATAATCTAGAGAAGATTCTCACCCAAACCAATCCAGACGTGTCTATGGGCAAAGGCTTGGGGCACTTGAGTCCGAACATGGATGCTCGCCTCAAGGCCACTCCGAACCTTCAACTGCTGTTCGAACTGGAACCAGCCTCCCGGGTATTTTTCCGCAATTTAACCGATACCCTTCTCGGGCGATCGGTGCCTCCCGTCGTAACCAAGACGAGGCCTGGCCATTTCTGGAATGACGTGTTCGTCCACACCGGGCTGCCGTGGGGCGCTTTTCTGGAATCAATGTTATGGCACCTGGCGGTCGTATCGGTGTTGTGGACCGTGGCCCAGACCTGGGTTAAGCAAGTGCAGATCCAGCAACGAAGAATTTCCCAAGAATCTCTGACCTATACGCCTCCACCCAAGACATTCCCGGCCTTGGGAGGCAGACCGCCACGGGTTCGGGAACATCCCAGGACGCAACCCGTCGAGCGACCACTACGCGTGGCGCGGGAACGCAACCCCAGCGAGATGAAGCCGCCGGACCTCAAGATTGCTCACTCCCGGCGGACGAATGTCATGGCGTCGAATCCATCCTCGCCGATGCCGCTGTTTGCACCCAGGCTTCGGGAGTCCCGCTCTGTTCCAACGGGTCCCACATCTGCGGTAGCCCCTGCCGCCAACATTGATCAAGCTACAAATCGCCGGCTTAATTTACCTCGAGAAGTTGCAGTCGCTCCGGCCGCAAATGTGGGCGCGGTTTCCACGCGGCGGTCAATGCTGGCGCCAAATGCGGCCGCGGTGCCTCCGCCGCCTGACTTGCGAGCCTCCACGACCAAGCTATCATCCACCCAGATCGGCAATCCCCAAGTCGTAGCTCCATCACCGGAATTGGCATCCCGGACCGGTATTTCTGCGCGCGGTCTGGCGTCGCTTCCTCGATCCACCGTGGTCATACCGCCCGCCTCCGCGCAAGGGTCGGGAACGCTGGCCAGCAGGCAATTTAATTCTCGGGTTGATTTGCCGGTTGTCCCTCCGCCTCCTTCAGTTCAAGGAGTCGGAAATTTTTCACGGGACAAGTCGGGGCTTTCGTTGTCAGGAGGTTCCGCAATATCTCCCGCTCCTTCCATTCGAGCCGCAAAAGACTTCTCTGGGACCGGTCGCCGCTCAAGCTCTCCGGGTGTCCGCGATATGGTGGTAGTGCCTCCTGCCCCATCAGTTGGGCCGGGCAATTCGATTGGAGGCGGGCGAACGGCATCATTGGGCGGCGCAGGAAGACTTGCGGTACCTCCGCCGTCATCACTTAGCGGAGCCAATTCTATTGGCGGCGGAAGAGGGGGTTCGCTTTCGGCAGGGAATCCACAAGCAGTGCCACCGCCTCCGTCAATTGGCGGCGGAAGTGCTACCGGAAGCGGGCGCGGAACCTCGATGTCCGGCAGCGGTCAACAGGTTCTTCCGCCTTCATCTTCTCTGCAAGATTCCCTCAGCTCCATCGAAAAGGGGGCAGCCGGATCGGACGCGCAGGCCACTCCTCCCGCGCCGAAGATTGATAGCGCGAATGTCCCGGCGACCATCGAACTTCCTATACGTGTGATAGGGATGGCAGTGAGTTTGCCCAATTCATCTTATTTTTCCAACTATGAAGTTTTTATTGCCGAGAGGCGCATTAAGAAAGGAGACCCGGAACTTATAAAACTGGTTTACGAATCTCTTCCGTACCAGCCCCGGCTCTCCGACTATGGCATGGATACTTCGAAGGTGTATAGACTTCGCGTAACCCGCGATCCTGCATGCGATGAAACCCTGCTGCAAATGACCTGGCCGCAAACCGACGAAAAACACTCCGGGTCGAAGTACGCAACCGGGCCGCCTGCGTTAGCCCCCACTGATCGAAATGATCTGCTGCCTTGTTATCGAACAACCGCCGACGATTATCGAAGAGCGGTTACACAAGACCGCTGAACACCCGGATGATTTCGACATCTGACGCCGATACAATAGCCTGCCCGTAAAAATCGCTTTCATTGATCGTGAAGTAGCGCCGAAGGAAGTGTTGCCTTCGGCGATGCACTCAACGGTGCCGGCGAGCTGAAGTTTCGAGCAGAATAATTATGAACAGATATTTATTGAAAAGTACAGTCGTGGCCGCTTTGGGCGGTCTTCTCTTTGGCTTCGACACTGCGGTAATCTCCGGCACGACCGGCGGCCTTTCTCAAGCGTACTCCTTGTCCCCCACTATGTTGGGTGTAACTGTGGCAAGTGCTCTCTGGGGAACTGTGTTGGGGGCGATGGCGGCGGGAGTACCGGGAGACCGGCTGGGGCGTCGCAATAGCCTGCGGCTGATGGCGATTTTGTATCTAGTCTCCTCCATCGGTTGTGTTTTTGCGTGGAGTTGGCCGGCACTGATTACGTTCCGCTTCATGGGAGGAATCGCCATCGGCGGCTCTTCCGTACTGGGTCCAATGTATATCGCGGAAATCGCTCCCGCAAAAATGCGTGGGCGGCTGGTGGGTTTCTTTCAGTTCAACGTTGTCTTTGGAATTCTTCTGGCATATTTCTCGAATTATGAAATTGGACTGCGTGGATTTGGAGCACTCGAATGGAGATGGGAATTCGGTGTCACCGCCATTCCCGCCGCGTTTTTCTTTCTGATGTTGTTTGGGATTCCGGAAAGCCCCAGATGGCTGGTTAAGCAAGGACGGGTAGCGGAGGCCTCAACTGTATTGGAAGCAAGCGGGGAGCCGGACTATCAACGGGATATTCAGGAAATCGTTGAGTCAATTCGCGTTGAGCAGGACCGGGCCAAAGAAAAGTTATTTTCGCGACGGTACGCTTTTCCGATTTTCCTGGCTGTGACAATTGGGATGTTTAACCAGCTATCGGGCATCAACGCCATTTTGTATTACTTGAACGATATTTTCGCGCATGCTGGTTTCAGCAAGATTTCCGGCAACATTCAGGCCGTTGCTATTGGAGCCACCAACCTGGTGTTTACGATGATTGCTATGTCGGTGATTGACAAGATCGGACGCAAGACCTTGCTCCTTCTTGGTTCGGTGGGCACGGCGATTTGTCTTGCTGGAGTGTCCGTCATCTTCTTCACTGACCGGCATCAAGGCTATTTGCTTTGGCTGCTCATTGGCTACATAGCATTTTTCGCATTCTCTCAAGGCGCCGTTATTTGGGTTTATCTTTCCGAGGTCTTTCCGAATTCGGTCAGAGCCAAAGGCCAAAGTCTTGGCAGTTTTTCGCATTGGTTTATGAACGCGTTAATTTCAGGACTATTTCCCTTGATGGCTGCTTCCTCGGGAGGCTATCCGTTTGTCTTTTTTTCGGCCATGATGGTTTTACAGTTCTTCGTGGTGCTATTCGTGTATCCGGAAACCAAAGGCGTTTCGCTGGAGAATATGCAGAAGAAATTGATTGGCGCGTGAGGTGTTTCCAGCTTGCCTTCATTGTGCGGCATTGTTTGTGAAAGCAGTGTTCGTGAAATATGAGGCGATTTTGCGGTGTAAGAAAAGCGTTGATAAAGTTTCAATTACGTTTGCCAGACTCGTCGCCGATGTCAGTCAAGTTCAGCCCTGGCCCCTGCCACTTCACAGCGAAACCATCCGGCCCTGCTGAGTGTGTCATTGTCGCGTGAAGCGTATGCTTCCCGGCTTTGAGGCCGATACCTCCAGTGGTCAGTTGCGCCATGTTTCCGGACGTGCCGCAAACCTGCGCTTTTGGCGAAGCGCTTACCGCGACCACGTGAGAGTCAATTTGCAATTCGGCAGCGTCGTTTCCAAGTAAAAGAAATGTGTAGGCGCCGTCCGCCGGGACATCAAATACGCCGTCAAATATAAATCCATAATTCTCCGTTCTTTCACGGCCTGTGACGGTTAAAGTTTTACTCGTGCCGGTGGCAGACAGCGTCATCCGCGCCAGATCCGACAGATTCAGAGCATTGCCTTCAAAGTATTGATAGTGCCAGCCGGTTACCACCGCATCCGTGCCCGTAAGCGCGGGAGCATAGGTGTCAGTAACTAAGACCGGCTGATATGTCCAGTCTTCACGCCCGCTGGCGTCGGTGACTTTCAGAAGCACACGAAAGCGGCCGGAGCCATCCATGAAAGATCCTTTCGCGTCGTGAAAAGTATGGTGGACGATTCGGCCATGGCCACGTGTTCCATCGCCAAAAATCCATTCATATTTTCTTACCTTGCCGCTGGTTTCGGAAGCGTCAAACTTCACGCGGTCCACCGGCCTCACTGCGGCGGGCTCGAAGCGAAAAGCGGCGTGTGGTCCGTCTTCTTGGCGATACAAAGGCGCGGACGCTCCCGCAGCCACTGTCATCGGTATGTCTTCCTTCGCTGTGACTAAGTTGCTTGCGATTTTAGTATTTTCGAAAGTCACGCCGCTCACGTCCCCTGATAAAACGGATGGAGCCAGCGATGGACTTTCCAAAGCCCACACGTTTTTCAGAGTCACATTGCGAATGCCGGGCGGCGGATACCTCAATTGCAACAATGAATACCAATCTTCCAAACGTATGTTCTCGAATGAATAATCCGAGTGCTGCCCTTTTCCCGTGGGATCGTTCCAAATCTCCAGAAGGCCAAAGGGTATTACGCACCCGCCCATTCCCATATGTATAACGTCCGAATTCGTCATCCGGAAATGATTCGTGTCCGCGACTTTTGTTGGCCAGCTAACTCTTACAATGTTCGAGATGCTTGTGGATAAAACTGAGTTTTCAATCAAGATGTTGCTTATGGTCTCGCCGGGCGTTGCCATGGCTTGCGCATCGTAGCCAAGCCAATTTCCTTGCAGTGCGAAGACATCATCAGAAGCGCGGAAGAATGAATCCCGAACGACGGTATCGCCTCCGCCGAGCCAATCCATTCCATCTTGGTTCGCGTTCCCTTGGCAGCCTCCAATTATTTTCACATTATCGAACGCGACATTGTGTGAGCCGAGCATCTGAATCATCCATGTGCGGCTGCGAACGACACAGGTGATTCCGATGATTTGGATATTCCGTGCGTGGTCCATCACAATGGCATGCCAATTCCGCTTGTGCATCCATCCCTCGTCGTGATCGGGATTCTGGGGTCCGTCATAGACAATGGTTCCGCGGCCAAGCACCTTGACGTTTTCGACACCCCAAAGATTGAGCGATCCGAATATTACGGCGCCGGGGGCAATGTAGATCGTCTCGCCATTCTTTGCCACAATGTTCTCGCGATAGGTGCCAGGGCCATAGAAACGCACTCCAGCCTGACCCTGGCGCGGCGGATTGATCTCAGGAGCGTTCGCGAATATGAAAAGCATTTCCGCTCCCGCACCATGATCGCCGGGGCGCGATATGCAAAGTTTCATTGGTTCGGTTAAGCGAAAAGAAATTATCCGTCCATTCACTTCGGGCCGTATGCCCCATCGCCACGGCTGAACTTCCACTCCTTTATCCCAGTAGCCGTCCGCGTCGGCAGTAATCGAAATCTCAGTCTTCCCCTTCAGTGCAAAATTAATGAAGTAATAAGTCGTCGCTGCGTGCGCTACGGGGGAGTCATGGCCTGCAATTGAAACATGGAAATGATCGGAACGAAGCTCAGGCGCAATGGGATAGATGATGGATTTAGCGTGTAACGGGCTTGCCGACAATAAGCAAAGAACTGTTAAATAGGACAGCGCTCGCATATTTGGGAAGATCATCATACAGTCGAAATGGGTTTGTCCGAAATTCCCGACCTGATAGAGGGTCAGATTGAAAAGATGCCGCCATCCCGGGGTTGCGAGGGGTCTCGCGTGTAGCGAAAATTCGCTAACAGGAGCGATCTGCCAACCCGCGCAAGATCCTTCGGGACTCAAAGTCCCTCAGATGTAATGAAAACAAAAGCGTGCCTCCAAGGGTAGAGTACGTGCTCGAAGCACAAGCCCTGAAGGAGGCACGAGATGATCCACGTTGG
>PNAR01000455.1 GCA_003169715.1 Acidobacteriaceae bacterium
CTGGGCGAGCCGCGGCGGCGGCGGCGGCAGTTTCGGGGCGGCGACGCGATTCACGTTCCAGGCCTACCGCCAACCGACCATCCTCATCTTCAGAGTTTCCTGGCTTCTGCCCATCGACCGGGCGCTCCGCCTCTTCAAGGCCTGGCAGTCCTGGTCGCCCCAGGCTCCCGACCCGATTACCGCGAGCATGATCGTCGGCCGCAGGGGCAAGCTCATTTCGCTGAGCTGCTTTGGCCAGTCGCTCGGCCGAGAGGACAATTCAGTAGCGAGCTCAACGCTCTCCTAGCGGTCGCGCAGCCTTCGCGGACACCTTTCATCGCGGAGGTCGGCTTTCTGCGGGCGGTCGATTTCTTTTCGGGCGGATGGGGCTATCAGTCGACCTATTCCAAGGGAAAGTCCGACATTATCCTGCAACCGCTCAGCGACGACGGAATAGCGACGCTTCTCGAAGGGATTCTGTCGTTCCCCGCCGGGGCTGTCGTTGCCATATGCGACCCCTATGGCGGCGCCATTTCGCGAGTCGCAAGTGACGAGACTGCATTCGCTTACCGCGCGGGCACCCTTTATTGCATCCAATACTATACGAGCTGGGATGCGCCCGGCGGGTCAGACGAGCGGCTCACCGCAATGCGCAACCTCTATGCCTCGATGCGGCCTTATGTTACCGGGGCAGCCTACGTGAACTATTGCGACCTCGACCTCGCCAACTGGCAAACCGCCTATTGGGGAGCGAACTTCCCCCGCCTCTTGCGAATCAAGGCTGCCTTCGATCCCGAAGATTTCTTCCGGCACGCGCAGGGAGTGCCGATCTGACCTTCTGTTCCCCGCGCGGATCGATTCCACTTTTTGAAACGAGGCGAGCCTTCTTCCGGAAGCGGGTGCCTTGACTAGGCTGGGCGTTAACGTCGAGGCACCGCCGCCCAGGCAGCCGCTTGGCTTCCGGTGTTACCGGAAGAGTGGACATGTTGCGATATGATCGAGATCGGCGCGATTGACCCCCTCCGGACCTCGCCGTGCCAGTCCAAAAGTCGGGCGTCAAAACCGATCAACGCCCTCACATAGGCGACAAGAGCACGCATTGTCACTGCGTCGCCGCTCCGGCTGACGGTCTGTCAGCGACGGCGTCGGGGCTTGGTGTTACTCTTTTCCTTAACTTCGGATGCGGCAGCTTTGCTTTCTACGTCGGCAACCGTTGCAAAAATTGCATCAACCAGACGTGTCGCACTTGAAGTTGCTCGGGCAAGAGCAAGAAGTTGTTCCCTGCAGGCGACGCTCTCATTTCGATGAGGGTAATTAATCTTGTGGTCTACCTCTCCCCAAACCTCCTCCATCAGGGTACGAACTTGAATCTCGCAAGTAACAGTTGTAATAGACTTAGCCACGATAACGTAGTGAACACTAGTATACATTGTAGCGCTATCTTTAGTGGCAATATTGATCGAACGAAAAAAGGCTCTATTCTCGTCGTCCCAAGTACGCGCACTTGGTCCATCCGGTAATTCTATTGGTTGTTCTTGAACAATTTCTTTTAAGCACCGATCTATCTNNCTATCTCAGACATTTGACGAGTGTGCAAGTGAAGAAGGCGAATGCCCCCAAGATCATTAATCGTTTTAAAAAGGTTCTCTTTCGTAATAGTGAACTCAACGCCATCTTCGGCGCATTTACGGATTTTTCTTAGTAGCTTATCGCCTAGATGAGCAGGGTCCTTGATTCTGAAACGCACCGAATGAATTAACTTCTGTAACTCTTGCGATTCGTTGATGTAGGTTCAGCAACGAGTTCATAAATGTGGAAATCAGGCGCTTTCCTTTTTGATCAGCTTCAAAGTGCCGGATCAAAGGATCAATGATTTTCTGTTCTTTTGCGGTCGGGGTAAGGATCATCGGAACCTTTATCCCGTTTGCCCTACAATTTTCTCGGCTATTGCCTTGAAGGCAGTGCGCGCTGTTGAGCGCTGCTCCGATGTTCCAGAACTAACCGAAAAAATCGGAACCCCTTCCCTTTGCGAGGCCGTAACGAGTCCTCCGAAATCCTTTACTTGGCCGAGTTGATAGTTCGACTTCTGGTGAACGATCCCAAGGCTTTTCAACACCTCCACAATTTCGGTTCGAATGCTCTTATCTAATAGACCAAGGTACCTAGCTGGCTCTGAGGCTACGCCTCCTCGGTAGACAGTGAAATTTTGGGGAATATAGCCCAGGAACTTTGGCTTTCCGGGCAACAGGTACGATCCTTCGGGCGCTAACTCGCTTATGGTCTCCCAATCAGAAATCCATGTGAACAACGTGCGTCCAAGCGTCTTCAATGCGCGTACTGAAAAAAGATCATAAGCGGCTGGTATTATAAAGAAATCGCAATCCAGCAGGATCACCCGATTCAGCGGTCCAATGTTTGGACCAGAATCGTAGAATACAAAATCAATCTTCTGCCGCCAAAATTCACTTAGCTCCTCTTCGAAAAGTGCCTCCAACGTAAACGTAGGGGCTTCGTTGGAACGACGGCGCTAAGCGCCCCTCGCTCAGATCAATGGGTTCAATTTCTCTAAGGTTGCCTGTTGCCTCTATGATCGGCTTCACTGCCGACCAGAGGGTCGCTCCATCTTTGTCATCGGAGTGGTCCAGCAGGTCATCAAGAACTTCTCCATCTATCACATACGCTGTCAAACTGCACTGCGGGTCTGCGTCTACAAGAAGAACGCGCTTGCCCATGAACGCCAACTGAGTGGCAATGTTAAAAGTTAAAGTAGTCTTGCCGACCCCGCCCTTGTGGTTGATAATAGAAATGCGTTTTGCCGTACTGCGTGTTGTTGGGGAATTAGTCACGACGCGCTGCCATCACTTCTTCCGTCCGCAGCGCTTTCTAGGACGAGCGCGGCTCATGGCCGCCCTTGCCGCCTCGCGATCCGGCAAAGCGCGTACGAATTGCTCGCCAGCGGCACTCAACTGCTTCATGCCTTGGCTAGCTGGAGCGAGGTATCCCGTATTGGCAGCATTTGTCGTCGCGTATGCCGCATTTGAAAATTTTGGCTGTGCCGCTTCCGTGTTCAATTTTGCTAGTTCGAGCGTTTTGAAATGGGGAGTGTCTCTGAAATGCGTCAAATAAAACGCAAGGCAAGCAATTCGTTCAACATCGGTTCGCGGTTGCTTTTCGAGCATAAATTCTTTGGGGGTTAGCGACAAATC
>PNAR01000318.1 GCA_003169715.1 Acidobacteriaceae bacterium
GAACTGCGCCAGCTGCTCGAGAATCCTGCATTGCTTTTGATTTAGCCGTTAGGCCATGGAAACTCGGCCGCCGAAAAAGAGTTTCTGGATGGTGCCGTTTACGGTCCAGGTCACGCGCGGGTTGCTTCGGGACGAGCGCTCGCGCCGGAAAATGATGGTGATCTCGCTGCTTATTGCGGTGGTCATGCTGGTGGCGGGCTTGACGGTGTTACGACCGTGGTTGAATCCGCACGAACGTCCCTGGCGGTTCATTTTCTTTTGGTTCGCTTGCGCATGGGAGACACTGCTGGTGTTGTTGCTGGCTCTTCTGGATCTCCTGCTCGTTCGAGCGCAAGCGCGCGCAGCGCGGAGAACTTTCCGGGAAGAGCTTTCGCAGACGGCAACTTCAGACTCGCCGGACGCCACCGATCAAAAATGAGTCAAGGCGAGACCGCGGAGGTCTCGCACTCACGCAGGCAAGGCGAGTCGGGGCCATCGCCATAAGCTCGCGGCGAGGATGAGGAAGGACGCAAGAGTGACAAGCAAAGCGGGAACCAGGACAGGATTACGGTAATGCAATTCCACTTTATGTTCCCCCGCATCCAATCCGACGCCTAGCAGTCCGAGGTCCACTTCTAAGACCGGTGCTGCATGCCCATCCTGGAGAGCGCGCCAACCCCGATCGAACGGCGTCTGCAAAACAAGGATGCTCTTTTGACCTAGCCGTACATTGCCCGCGATTCTGTTTTGACGAAAGGAGGTGAGACTAAGAGCGGTGTTTCGACGCAGGGAAACCACATCAGAAAGGGAGGTCGCCTCTATGTCCTGCGTTACTTGGGACGCGCTTACCTGCGAAAGTCCGTGATTTTTCGCCTGATCGCCGTTCGATAGAACTACCGTTCGGAGTAACGCATTAGGTTTCTTTTCCGCAGGAAGCCGCCGAAAGGCATCCTCTGCCATGAACTGACTGAAGGTCAGTCCGAGCGGGAGAAACAGCTGATTGCGGAATAGGTAGTCCTTGCCGTAGCGCTTAAGCAATTCATATTGCAGACTAGTTTGGTAGAGCACCGGGTTATCAACCAGCGCATACTTTTCACATGCGAAAGTGGACAAGAGCCCATTGTCTAACAAGCCGATCGACCAACGTGTGTTCCTTTCTGAGTCGGGTGGTATTGCACCTACAGCCGCCAAGAAATTAGTGTAATTGACACTGTTAAAGGAACTGTAGGACGAAGTGCCGTAGTAGCTAAACGCCATGGCATCGTTGAAACTGGAAAAAACGCTGAGTCCTGACGGCCGGAGCTTTGTGATACGGAAGAAACTGTCGTCGCCTGCCTTGATGTCACGGACGGCGTCTACCGTTTCGTCGTTATAGCCCACCCGCTCCTTTAATTCCTGCTTCGTGACGGTCTTCCGATTCGAAACAGTGGTTCGATCGGATCGAATCAACTCGATGGCGGTCAATCCCAGAATAAGATACGCTGTGAGTGTTCGTCTCTTCATAAGCTGACCAGCGGTCAGTAGAAGGCTAAACAAGAGTAAGAGAAGTGTGGCCGTGAGTCTTAGGTTGGGATTGATGAGTGTTTGCAACTCATCCAATGGCAAATAAAGAGTTCCTACTAGGACCAAAGTCGTTCCCGCGAGAAGCCAAAGATTGAGAGCGCGACATGTTATGTAGCGTGAGAAAGCTGTCATACTCAAAGTGATCATCCCAAGGATCGAAAACAGTGAGTAGGTGCGATAGTAGTCGCCCTGGAATAGCCAGAAAAGATATCTGAACCAGGGGAAAACGGTCGGAATGAATATCCCCGCCAAGAAGAACAGGTAGATTATTCGGCGGCGTCGTGAAGCTCCGACAAATACTTGAGGAAAAATGACAAGACAAAGGAGGCCGCAATAGGTCAATGGCGCTTCGAGATAGTTCAACCACCCGTGGAAATCGTCTCCTGCACCAAGCATATCGTTTGCGAACGGCCTAAGAATGGCGGTGATGTAGTGGCGAGAGGACTCGAGACCCAAGAAGGGAAAGGAGCTTAGCGCGGCTACGGCTGACGTCGTTCCGGAACCGCGAGGGCTGTTTAGGACTGCCTGGAGATAGGGTAGGGTGACTATCGCGCCGAGGCCAGCGCCAAGGGCGGCGACGGCCGCTAACGCACAACAGGTGAAGAGGATGATCCGCGGTCGGCATCCATATTGCCCGAAGAGTCTTGTCGGGACGTAAAAAAACAGAAACAAAGCACAAAGATACAGGAAAAAAGGATTTATCATGCCGACCAGCGCGACCGCCAGGGCAAGCATAAGCCAACGGCCGCTTTGCAGGGTTCGCTCGGTTGCTAACAGTATTCCGGCGAAACATACAACTTCGTCGGCGAGGGGATACCAGCAGCTACCCATGCACATATACGCCGAGAATGAAAGGAGAAGCGACCCTAGGAGGGGAGCCGGCGGGCGAAGATGTCGAAGCTGGAGAAAACGGAAAAAGAATAGTCCAGCGATAAGAATCTTGCCGAGGTGTTGAAAAACAAGAGCTGAGGCAATTTGCTCCTTGGGAAGCCAACTGACAGGCTGCCAGATTAGATAGCCTGTAGCATAGGCAAGATCCTGGCCCATGGCGACGTAAAAAGACCACGAAGGGAAGCCCTGCGTGCGAACGTAGTGAGACAGTTGAACAAAGTCCGGATAATAGCTGTTAATTGAGTCACTCCCGATGTCCTTGTAAAGGAGCACCGCATCGCCGAACAGGAACCGCCAGTATATCAGCGCGCCGACAGAGAGAAGGCTTAGCCCGGGTAGCCAAGTTGGGGACCAGGGTAAGCGATTCTTCCGAAAGCCACGGCTAGCGCTCGCAAGTCCGTCCGGCGGAAGATCAATCTTCACAGCCAGCGCGCACTATCTTTTCGGCGACGGGAAACAATCGTCCCCTACCACGGATCTTCGCCCAGCGATATTCCAATGCGGTGAGAACACAGCCGAGGCCGTAACGAACACTCCTACGAAAATTTATTGAAGAAGCTTCAGGCATATACCTTGCCGGACAAGTGACTTCGCCAATCGCGCAGTTCAACCAAAGGATCTGCGCCAGGATTTGATTGTCGAAAACAAAGTCGTCCGAGTTTTTCTCGAGGGGCAGGCGCTCGAGCAGGTCGCGGGAAAAAGCGCGGTACCCAGTATGGTATTCGGAGAGTTTGGCACCGAGCAAACAATTCTCGAGTAACGTTAGAAAGCGGTTCGCCACGTACTTCCACATTGGCATTCCACCGCGAAGCGCGCGACCGCCGAGAATTCGGGAAGCAAGCATACATGGGTAGAGCCCGCTAGCGACCAGAGATGCCAGCGCGGGAACAAGCTGGGGCGTGTATTGATAATCGGGATGAATCATGATGACGATGTCCGCGCCGGCGGCGAGCGCGAGGCGATAGCAGGTCTTTTGGTTGCCGCCGTAACCGCG
>PNAR01000134.1 GCA_003169715.1 Acidobacteriaceae bacterium
CCTAGAGCACGAATAGAAGCCTGCCCGCATCGCCGCAAAAAAATACCTATGGACAAGTGCGCCCATTTTCATAGAAGGATGACATCGAGGGATTTGTTCAAACTGAGCCACTCGAGATTAAGGCAGTTTGAAATCAACGGTGACCTGAGTTTGGAATTCCGCGGGTTGCCCCTTCTCTAAAAACGGCTTAAACCGCCATTTCGCTACTGCGTCGGCCGCAGCAGACGCCAGCTTTGGATCTCCGCTTACAACTTGAACCTGCTGCACGCCTCCATCTTTGCCCACCAGAACTTTCAGCACCACCGCACCTTGGATGTGCTGTCTTCTCGCAGGCTCCGGGTAGAGAGGTTGCACGCGATAAGTCACGTATTGATTCGCGGCTTCCGGCGTTAGAAGCTCCGTCTTTCCCGCCGGAATAATTGCCGAGGGCATGATTGCCAGAGGAGCAACTCTCCGGGCAACGGTTTTTCGAGGCAGGCCGCCCGAATGCGCGACTTCACGAAATATTACTTTCCCGTTCTGATAAACAACTAACCCACCGCCTTGATTTTCTCCCCGTGCCG
Organism: Acidobacteriaceae bacterium; assembly: GCA_003169715.1. Taxonomy (GTDB): domain Bacteria; phylum Acidobacteriota; class Terriglobia; order Terriglobales; family Acidobacteriaceae; genus PALSA-188. The sequence continues at coordinate 564 of PNAR01000134.1, forward strand.
TCTTCGAGTCGAGTGGATCCGTACTCGGTGAGCGTGGCGGGCTAATCTGCTGTGCGGGAGCCGTAGCTCTTGCACCGGAGTCTTCCGCGCTCTGGTTATGAATGCTGTGCGCTTGCGATGCTGGTTGCCTCCTGGAATTTAAAAGTACAGGCTTGCGAATCGCAACTTTGTGCTTATCGGCTAGGCCAACCATCCAGCCGAGAAACAATGCAACGGCAATCACAGCAGCCGTCAATAACACTGTCCAGCGATCGGTTAGTCGAGCTCTTGGCGTGCCTGCATCCGGAATCAAAAGGTGCGTCTTGGAAGGAGTGTCCTCTGTGCCGGCAGCAATTCTCAATGCGGAAGAGGCTGCTTCTTGCGCGGAATCAATCGTATGTACGATACGCCCGCAAAAACTCATTAGCGTTTCGGCGTCCCGCTCCATGAAATGGTTGGGATTCGCGGAGAAAGCCTCCAGAAGACCAATGGCCTCCCCATTCTTTGTTACGATCGGCGCTACTAGGATCGAGCGGACTCTCAAATTCCGGCAGGCCGCGCTGTCCACGCGGGAATCCATTTCCGTGTCTTCGCAATGCTGCACGGTTTTTGTTCGCAAGCAGAGTCCCGAAAGTCCTGAATACGGGTCCAAGCGGAGGCCCAAGTCCGGAGCTCCCCCGGTCGTAGCGCGGCACACCAGTTCCCCAGCACGAGTCAGCGCAATCGCAACACCGGTAGCTCCAATAGACAACCGCGCTTGCTCGGCAATTTCATGCAGCACAATATCTAGCGCGAGATCGGTCGAGGAATCGCCGCCGCCAGCGACAGAGAGTGTGCTGGCTATTTCAGATATAGACGTAACGGATTCTGGTCCCACCGGTATTCCACCGCTAAATTCCTTGTGGATACCGGTTAATAACGAGTAATCGAAAGGATCTGGCCGGAATCTTAAAGGATTTCGCATACTAATACCGCACGAGTGATCCGAGATTCAAGATTACACGCTATTTGAGCGGAGTTTCCCGCGAAAGCATGGCGTTGTCAATATCAAACACGGCAAATGCTCCCATGGCGGACCAGCCTGAAATTCTGCCACAGTCATAAATGGTTTCGCGATCACGAAGCAATATCCTGACAATTCAGAGTGCGCTCGCGTTTGCATCCGCCGTTCTGTCATGTTCTGATGACAATCTTTAACCGAAGCACATGGATTCATCGGCTAACCAAACAGTCCCGTCCGCAAGAGCAGGAAACCTGCACGCCGTTACCGCCAGTTTCCTTGGGTGGACCCTCGATGCTTTTGATTTCTTCGTGCTCGTATTTTTGGTTGATACATTGGCGGCACATTTTCGGGTTTCGAAAGCCGCAATCATTTGGACAATTACCGCAACCCTTGCGATGCGGCCCGTCGGCGCGGTTGTGTTTGGTTTCTTCGCCGACCGATTCGGCCGTCGCAGGCCGTTTATGGCGAACATATTATTTTTTTCATTGATCGAATTGCTATGCGGCTTTGCGCCCAGTTATACGGTCTTCTTGGTTCTGCGCGCACTCTATGGAATAGGAATGGGCGGGGAGTGGGGAGTCGGGGCGTCACTCGCCATGGAAAGCGCTCCCCAGAAATGGCGGGGCATCTTCTCCGGAATATTGCAGAGTGGTTATTCCATCGGCTATCTGCTGGCAGCCGTAGCTGCCAGGTTTGTGCTTCCCCTGTGGGGGTGGCGCGCCATGTTCTGGATCGGAGGGGTACCGGCGCTGTTGACTTTTTATATCCGGTATCGAGTGCCTGAGTCCGCGGCCTGGGAGGAACGTCACGAATCTTCCTTCGGCGCTATTCTGCGCGCCACCGCCAGGCATTGGAAAATTTTGGCTTATCTCACCATGCTGATGACGTTCATGATGTTTTTGTCTCATGGTACGCAGGACTTATATCCCGATTTCTTGAAGTCAGTACACCACCTCACTCCCTCGGCAGTCTCGTATATGGCAATGCTGTATAACATTGGCGCGGTGATCGGTTCCATAGCTTTTGGCCAACTCTCGGAGCGGTTGGGACGCCGCCTTAGCATGATTACTGCATTAATCCTGTCTTTGCTCATGATTCCCGCATGGGCCTTCGGTCAGTCGCTGGTTGTATTGGCGATCGGCGCATTCGCCATGCAGGCCGGCGTGCAAGGAACGTGGGGTATTATCCCGGCGCACTTGAATGAACTTTCGCCAGACACGCTTCGCGGCCTGATTCCAGGCTTCGCCTATCAGCTCGGAATCTTGCTCGCCGCCGGCACCGGCACTATCGAATACGCCTTGCGCGACAGTCTGGGATACGGTTGGGCCTTAGGCGGCTTCGAAGTTGCGAATATTGTGATATTAGTGGCTGTGATTGCGTTAGGCTCAGAGAAGAAGGCCCGCAGCTTCGCAATGGCAGATGGCTGATAACTGAAATGTTTTAGCCCATTTCGGCGGATTGCGAAATGCCATCTTCCCCAACAGCCCGAGGCAAGAGGAAAACTGCTAAAGTAACTTTTTGACTTACGGGGTGTTTCCCCGGTAGGAGAGATGGTCGCTTGAAGATTGCAGTCGTTGGATCGGGATACGTTGGTTTAGTCGCGGGCGCATGCTTCGCCGATCTCGGCCACGAGGTGATTCTCGTGGACAACGATCCGAAGAAGCTCGCCGCGTTGCGTGATGGCCAGGTTCCAATTCACGAAAATTTCCTGCCGGAATTGCTCCAACGTCATCGCGGAAATCGGCTCACCTTCTCCGATGATCTCGGCGCCGCCGTTCGCGCCAGCGCAGCGATCTTTATTGCCGTGGGCACGCCGCCAACCGAACAAGGCGAGGCCGACCTCTCTTACGTCGAATCGGTTGCGCGAAGTATTTCTAGCGCTATCAATGGCTACAAGGTGGTCGTGGAAAAGAGCACCGTTCCCGTCTATACCAGCAACTGGATTCGTAAAATCATTTTGCGAAATGCGACGGCTCCCGACGAATTCGATATCGCCTCGAACCCAGAATTCCTGCGCGAAGGAACGGCGGTTACGGATTTTCTTTATCCGGATCGAATCGTTGTGGGAGCGGATAATGAACGATGCGCGGCTGTACTCGCTGAGATCTACGCGCCGCTGACGGACGGCAGCTATTATCGCCGCCAGGATGCCATTCCTCAGCCCGACCGTGCTCGCATTCCGCCCCCGCTGATCGTCACCACAGCGAAAAGCGCTGAACTCATCAAGCACGCATCGAATGCTTTCCTCGCCATGAAGATTTCTTTCATCAATGCCGTGGCATCAATCTGCGAGATGGTCGGAGGGAATGTTCAACAGGTCTGCCAGGGCATTGGGACGGATAGCCGTATCGGCCCGCGATTCTTGAATCCTGGAATTGGATATGGCGGCTCGTGTTTTCCCAAGGATTTAATGGCCTTCAGGTCTGTGGCTCGCGAATGTGGCTACGAATTCCGCTTGCTCGATGAGGTCATGCGCATCAACGAAGATCAGCGCAAGCGTTTTATTCGCACAGTTCGCAGCGCGCTTTGGACCCTGCGGGGCAAGCGTCTTGCCGTATTGGGGCTTGCTTTCAAGGGTGGAACCGACGACGTTCGTGAATCCCCGGCTATTCTGCTGGTCCAATCGCTGTTGCAGGAGGGTTGCCAGATTTCCGCTTATGATCCTGCGGCCCATGAGCGGGCACGGGAAGTTCTCGGCGACGGTATCGAATATTCGAACAATGCCTACGAAGCGGCGAAAGAGGCGGACGCATTATTAATACTGACGGAGTGGGAGGAGTTCGCATCGCTTGATCTCCGAAGACTGCGCGAGGCGCTGAAGTATCCGATCATCATTGATGGCCGCAACCTCTATGAACCCGCCGCGATGGCGGCTCAAGGATTCGCCTACTATAGCGTCGGCAGGCCGTCGGCTTCTCCTGAGAGCCAGCCCGCAGCCGTTCCAGCCCAGAAACAGAATTAATCTATGACCACAAAACGCGCCCTGGTTACTGGCGGTGCCGGATTTCTGGGTTCTCACCTGTGCGACGCCTTATTGGCCGACGGCTATTCGGTCATCGCGGTGGATAACCTTCTTACCGGCAGGCGAAGTAATCTCGAACACCTGCGTACGGAAGCCCGATTTGAATTCCAGGAGTCCGATATCAATCAACCGTTCGATTTCGGCAAAGTAGATTACGTCTTCCACTTTGCATGTCCAGCAAGCCCCGTGGATTACATGCAGCATGGAATCGAAACACTCAAGGTGGGCTCAGCAGGAACATTCAATGCACTCGAGGCAGCCCGCAAGTACGGCGCCAGGTACTTGGTTTCATCCACGTCGGAGTGTTATGGCGATCCCCTCGAACATCCTCAAAAGGAAACCTATTGGGGGCATGTCAATCCTATAGGCCCCCGTTCGGTCTATGACGAAGCCAAGCGATTCACCGAGGCTGCAACCATGGCCTACCACCGTTACTACAAGGTGGATACTCGCATCGTAAGAATTTTCAATACATACGGCCCTCGCATGCAATTGAACGATGGCCGCGTGATTCCAAATTTTATGAAGCAGGCCTTGCGTGGCGAAGATTTAACCGTTTACGGCAGTGGCAGTCAAACCAGAAGTTTCTGTTATGTGAGTGATGAGATCGAGGGCTTCTTGCGCTTGGCAAAATCCTCAGAGCATCTCCCGGTGAATATTGGGAATCCGTCGGAGTTTACGATTTTGGAGTGTGCTAAAAGAGTGCTGGCGGTGACGGGATCAAAGAGCACGATTCGATACGAGGAATTGCCTCAGGATGATCCGAAACAACGGTGCCCGGATATCACCAAAGCAAAAACTTTACTGGGATGGGAACCCAAGGTCAATCTTGATATCGGGTTGCAAATGTCGCTCGAATATTTCAAGAAAGCTGTTGCGCTGGATGAAGCTTCGAGCAAGAATCCGGGAAAATCGTGAATGAGGATTTTATAAGCTAGACGGGCACCTGCTGCTTTTGCACTTCAGACACCAATCGTTGCAATTCCACCGGCATCTTTTCTGAAAGGAAGTGGACCCCCATCCCCAAGCCGCGATGCACGCTCTGCACTTTCCCGGGGAGCTTCAACTTTAATTCTTGCGTCCTCATGACAATTTCGATGGCTGTACCAACCGGAAGCGGTTCGCTGGTTTGTACATAACATCCACCCATACTGAGATCGCTCACTACGCATCGTTGCTGAATCGTAGTGCCCGCTCGTGCGACCTCGGCGCCCAGAGAACATTCGTGACGCGGTTGTTGCCTGCGTTCTGGAGTGGCTGCGGCAACTAAACCAAGCTGAACAACCAACTGTTGCTTGAAATCGCTCGAGGTGTTCGTTTCCGTCGCGGGAAACGGCACAACTTGCAATTGCCTGCCAAGCTTGTTTTTTATCCAGTAATCCAGCACTCGTCGTGAGGCCGTCGGGACACCTACGAATCGCAATCCGACATTCCCGGAATCGTTTTGCCAAATCACTTCGCAGGAAATGCGGATCGTTGACTGTTCATCAGGCAAAGAAAATTGAAAATATATTTTGCAGTTTCTAGGAAGCGGTTTCGGGGAATAGATCGCAATCCCGTCCCCGCTCAGGTCCACCACTTTGATGGTCTCATTCTCGGTGCACGCATACGCGATAGACGCATTTGCATCCACTGGAATCCGCTGAGTAAGCCGCCTTTCAGTGCGAATCATCGTCTTGGCGGCCGCCACGCTCTTATTTAATCGGTCGTCTGAAACCGGCTTATATAGGATGAAATTTGCGCCTTTCGCAAACATCTCGCGCGGGTTGCTTCCGCCCTTCAAAATGGCGATCACTACCACATTCTTTGCCCTCTCGTGCAGCCGTAGTTCAGAAATCAATGCGCCAGCGGCTTCTTCCCTCTCGCAGTCCACCATCACGGTATCGAAGTGCTGACTGGCAAACAGCGACAGGGCAATCGCAGGATCGCTGCAATGCTCCACAGCCATCCCCATGTTGGGAAGAATACGGTCAAGCGCCTGAACAGTCCTGGCGTCCGCGCATATTACAAGTGATGTAAGTGCCATTCCTCGAAAATCTTAAGTTCTCACAAGGTTCAGTAACAAGTTACGTTTGTTCGCCAACATTGAAGTTAGCGCTTCCCAGTGACTTTCGTAATCTGGAGTGGTGACTGCGAACGCGCTATGTTCGCTGTGACTACCGCTGGTTACTCTGTCCACAGTTCGTTCTAGAATAAGGACCGTCTTTATGTCATCACGAATGGGAAATTGGATTATCGGATTCGGCGTGATTGTCGTTTTCGCCGGACTCTGCATACTTCCGGGCGCGATGGGAAAAAGCGCCGATCAAAGCCTGCTTCCTGTTGGAGCCTGCCTGTTCTCTCTCGGAGCAATCTGCGTAGCCGCGGGCATTTACATGAAAGCCCGGTCGCTCCAAGCATTGAGCGCGACTAACGTTTCGCCGGTCCCCTCAGTTGCCCGCAAACAGCGCGGCGGATGTGACCTCTGCGGACCGGAAGCGCCGGTAGTCTTCTGCAAGATTCACCAGCTTCACATGTGCGGAAATTGTCTGGCGCAGCACTATGATCTTCGCTCGTGCATTTACATACCGACGCCTCGCAAAGCGACGAACAAACCCAACAAAGCGGCGCAGGCTAAAGCTCGGGGAGCGTAGCCGCCTTTCCTACACCGAACTTCACCCTGAAATTCCCGCAAACTACATTACGAAAGTCCAATCCTTTTGATCGCCCTTTAGTACTTTGACGCTCTCCCTTCCGAACCCTACGATTGACCTACATGCGGGATTAACTCGCAAAGCCGTAGCAGGCTGCCCTCCCCTAAATTTTTAGAAGTAAACGGCTGGCTCAATCCCCGGGCTGGCAGCATGGTCGAGGACAGGCATCGCAAAATGAAAAAGATCTCAGGTCCACAGTTCGCGAAGAGAGCAACCATGCCAACACGCAACATGCGCGGCTTCTCGTTGCTGGAGATGATGATCGTCGTTTGCATCGGCCTCATCATGGCTGCGATTACCTTCATTAGCCTTCAGCCAGCTCTGAAAGAAGGGCACATTAACAACGCTTACGATACTGCCCTAACGCAGATGCGAGTCGCCCGCGAGCGCGCCATCGCCGAGCGCTCACGTTACATCGTTTGTTTTGGCGCGAATACACCGCCATTGGCCGGCGCAGGGGTTCCCGCCCCGGACTTGCAGAGTATTCAGCTATGGCATTGGGGAGTCGGGGTTCCGGCGTCGCCGCCTCCAAATTTGATTAGCTCTGTGGAGATCCCTTTAGATGTTCAATTCCAGGCGGTCGCCGGATTGCCGGCTGCGGCGCCAGATAATTGGGGCGCCGGCGGGGTGGCGATCGATTTCGACCAAGGCGTGGCTGGCGGCAAGAAGTATTACGTAATGTTCATGCCCGATGGATCGTCACAAGATGAGCTGGGAAATTACAGCAGCGGGGTCCTCTACATGGCGCGCGCCGGGACCTTGTCAAGTTCCAGAGCAATAACGATATTCGGCACTACGGGAAGAGTTCGAGGATGGCGCCTCAACGCTGGTGCATGGATTGAACAATGATGAACAAAAACTTTAACCGTCGCGCAATAAAGAATAACGAAGCAGGCTTTTCCCTGCTTGAAGTTGCCATTTCAGGCGCTATTTTGATGATTGGCTTGGTGGCAATTCTTGGAGTATTTGCCTTGGCCGTGAGCACTACGCAAGGAGTGCAACTAGACCAGATCGCCAAACAAAAAGCCATGGATGCGCTGGAAAGCATCTATACCGCGCGAGCCACTCAATCGTTTACATTCGCACAGATTGCGAACATTGGCGGCGTCCCCGGCGCCAAGTTCACTAACGGGGTCGTAAATGGAATTCTCACTGACGGCCCTGACGGAATTGCAGGAACAGCCGATGATGGCACAACGCCTCAGGGGACCTGCCCCTTGCCATTTCAATGCGCGATTTTGCCAGGACCCGACGGCGTGCTTGGTACCCCGGACGACGTCACTCTCCCTCTGAGTAACTTCACGCGCACCATCACGATTACCCCCAACGCTGCGGCGGACCCGAACTTGAAACAAGTTGTCGTAACGGTTGGTTACACGGACGGAAGAGGGCACCCGCGTAACTATACGGTCAGCGCTGTCATTTCATCGTTTCGGTAGATCATGATTATGAAATCACAAAGAATTCGAAATTCGCTTGGATTCAGCCTTATCGAACTTCTGATCGCCATGGCCCTCGGGTTGATTCTTCTCGCTTCCGCAACCCAGCTTTTCAAGAACGGAATGGATGCGAGCAGACTGGTTTCTCAACGCACAGAAATGCAAGACAACGTCCGCGCAGCCACCAATATGATGGTGAAAGACCTGAGTCTGGCTGGTTCCGGGATTCCTCCGGGGGGATTGAACCTGCCTCAGGGCGCAGGCAGCATAGGCCTTTCATTGTATGGCAGAGATCCAGTGAAGACGTGGGTTACTCCAAACACTTACCCAACAGGAATCTTTGGAGGCGCTGCAGTCACGAACTTTATGTACGGACTTATACCCGGTCCGTTGAAAGGGATGGAGAATGGCAGCGCATTCACAAAAATCCCGGCCACTAATCAGTTTCCCGACGCTGTCACCTCGATCTACGCCGACTATACCTTCCCGCTAAATCAATACGTCGGTTCGTTCGCCAGCGAGACGGGTACGGTTATTAATTTCGCGCTGCCCGCAGTCCTACCGGCGCCTCCGGCACCCGCTCTATCGGCATTCATTAATGGGCCCAGCGGAATTCAGGTGGGCGACTTAGTTCTGATCCAGAATGGTTTCGGCTCCGCAATGGGAGAGGTAACTAACACATCCGCTACTACTCTTACCTTCGTCGCGGGCGATCCACTCCAGATGAATCAAACGGGAGCCGCAACAGGAAACATTCAAGCGCTTTGTCAAGGCAAAACTCCCGGCGCCCCCTGCTCAAGCGCGGGTGTAATCACAGCGTATCGAGTTTATGCGGTTACCTATTTCATCGAAGTGCCAAATGTAGCGGGACAGTTGCCAAAATTGATGCGACAAGTTGATGCACATCCGGCGCAACCGGTGGCAGATGACATTATCGGACTGAAATTTACTTACGACGTTTGTGACGGCACGATTACTCCGGGCGTCAGTCCGAACTGCGCTGGCGTTTCCGATCTTTTTGCCGGAGGCTTCACGCCGAACAACGTGCATAAGGTGAACGTAACGGTCATGGGACAGAGCATTCTCTCCTACGGAAATCATGCGCAAAACATGCAAATGACCGCATCCGTTCATACAAGGGATTTAACTTTCAAGGACCGCTATAAATGAGCACCTGCATCAGGAGAAAATCTATGGGTAACAATCATCATCGCATGCGGGGATTCACCCTCATTGCCAGCTTACTCGTAATGGTACTGTTGTCGGGAATTGCGATCGGACTGCTGTTCCTAGTCAACAGCCAACAACATGTTGGCAGTAATGACATGGAAGATAACCTTGCATTCTATGGCGCAGAATCGGGGATGGAAAAACTCACGGCAGACATCTCAAACCTTTATGCTGGGGTCCAGAATCCTAATGCGGGTCAAATTTCGGCGCTAGGCGCCACTTCGCCGGCAGGTTTGTCGGGAATTGTAGGGTCGATTAATTACACCGAAAAGGTCTGGCAGCCGACGGACAATACGGGCGCAATAATACCTCCCGGCAACAACATTATCAGCTCGGGTCCCGAAGCGGGACTTCATGCCGAGACTATTCCTATAAGTATGCAGGTACAGGCTACCACGCCTTCGGGTGCTTCCGTGAACATGTACCGGACAGTGGAAGTGGCCCTCATTCCAGTCTTTCAATTTGGCGTCTTTTGCGATAGTGATTGTAGTTATTTCGCGGGACCTCAGTTCGATTTCGCGGGCAGAATACACACCAATGGAAATCTATTTTTAGCCAGCGGCTCTAATCTTTTCATCAACGATAAAGTTACGGCATTTGGCGAGATCATTCTCGATCGATTAGCGAACGACCATCTGACTTCAGCTGGTTACACTGGCAACGTGTATCTTGCCAATGCCCCGAACGGGTGCACAGGCGATGTGGCCTCCGGCACATGTTTACCTCTTACTACGGCCGATGCGAGCTGGATCAATGGAATCCCGCCTGCCGGTACAGGAAATTCAGACGCTAGCTATAGCACATGGACCACAAATTCAGCCCCGTTTAATACATACGCTCTCAACGGCTTCAGCGGCGCCAAAAAGCTCTCTCTTCCCTTCGTGCAGGTGAGCACCGGACTGCCGGCTTCGCCGCAGCAAATTCAAATTCTACGAAAAGGCTTGCCCACGGACTCGGCCTCCCTTTCGTCGTCAAAGCTTTGGTATAAGGCGGCCATCCGAATCCTACTCGCTGACACTGAGGCCGAGTTAGTCAAAGGCGAGAACCCCCCGGTAGCGCCAGGCGATGCCAACGACATTGATTTAACCGGCGGCGGAGCGGCAAATGGCCTACAGATAACTACCCCTGCCGGGTTAACCCGAGTAGCGATGGCCAAGGCCGCGGTAGATCCGGGCTGGACCGCTGCACCGAACACAGCAGGTAAAACCATCGCGAATCCAGCAACGCCGAACTGGAACCTCGTTAATGGCTGGATACGGGTCGAATACTTGAATCTCGCCGGGACGTGGACCGGAGTAACGAAGGAGTGGTTGGGATACGGGTTCGCGAGAGGCACCGCCGACCCGACCGCACCATTAAGCAACACCGTCCATCCCGATGCCATCCTCATTCTTCAAGAGGCGAGGCCCGGAGTTTCACCAACGCTATATTTCGATACAGGCGCTGGCAATTTCCGAAGTGAGTTTAGTTGGTACCCCATCAACTTCTGGGATCCTAGAGAGGGACTAACGCGCGACACAAATGGCGCCCTAAGCGCCACTGATTGCACCGCTAATGGGGTCATGAACGCCGTTGAGCTTGACGTAGGAAACTTGAATCTATGGCTGAAGGGCGCGGCCCCATACGGCGGCGCGAGTGGTATCCAAGTAAATTCCACAGTTCAGAATGGTTACGTTCTATATTTCTCCGATCGCCGCGGTATGCAGGTTGATTCCAATGTCGTCCCGCCAGCCATCAATGGAGAATATGGCTTTGAAGATGTGATTAATGTGGATGGTGGTCTTGAACCAATTACTCCTGGCTACAATGTCGATTCGAATATCACCCCCCCCAAAGCTTATTCGCCAGAAGATTCAGATGAGAACGGAGTTCCGGACAACTGGGGTGCAATTAACGTCGGCGACGGTTTTCTAACCCCCTCTACCGCAGCCAATCCATACCAAAAGCTCCCTACCAGTTGCGCCGCCCGTGGCGCACAAAACATCGTGACCGGAGCGCGTCATGTGCTGAAGCTGATCGATGGAAGTCTGAACAACGTCCCAATGGCGCCTCCCGCTCCGCCAACCAATAAACCTTCCGGGGGTTTCACGGTAGCCTCAGAAAATCCTGTTTATATCCAGGGTGATTACAACAGCAACGTGGGCGATCCGGTATGGGGTGGTGGTGACGTTCCCCACGCGGCGGCCTCAATCATTGCAGATTCAGTATCCTTACTTTCGTCTGGGTGGACTGACCAAAACAGCTTGGCATTCCCCATCGCGACTAACGGTAGCACCGGCCTAAATAAGCGACCCGCATCTCCAACATACTACCGGGTGGCAATTGCCGGGGGAAAAAGCATGAACTTCCCCCAACCAGCCGGGACAAACCAGGATTTCGGTACCGACGGCGGCGTTCACAACTTTCTGCGACTGCTGGAGGACTGGAATCCAGGTTCTGGGCAGGTTTCGCTCTACTATCGCGGATCTCTGGTCAGCCTGTACTATTCCCAATACGCCACTGGCACGTTTAAGTGCTGCACTGAAGTTTATGACGCGCCGGTCCGTAAGTTTTCTTTCGATACCGACTTCCTGGTTCCCGCAAACCTGCCGCCGGGTACTCCGATGCTTCAGGATATTAATAATCTGAGCGAACGTCAGGACTTTACCCCGCAGTAACTTCTCTTTACGCCCCGATCTCCCTCCGAGGTCGGGGCACTTCTTTTACCCCCCCTCATTGCCAAGGAAATCCCTTCTTTACAAGCTAAAATCCATTCATGCCTGAAATCTCTGCTCTCTTCTGGGATGTCGGCGGAGTGCTTCTAACTAATGCCTGGGGCTACACCGAGCGCAACCGCGCCCTGGTCCAATTCGAATTGGACGAAGTGGATTTTAACGACCGGCATCAAATGCTGGTGTCTTCGTTTGAGAGGGGAAAGATTGCCCTTGACGAATATCTGGAACGCACAATCTTCTACCGGACAAGGACATTTTCTCGCGAGGCTTTTAGAGAATACATGTTTTCATTGTCGCGTCCGAAAGATGATGTGCTTGATTTCGCGCGCGCATTGGCAAAATCTGGAAAGTATTTGATGTCTACGTTGAACAATGAATCCAAAGAACTGAATCTTTATCGCATTCACACGTTCCACTTGCGGGATATTTTTAGTCTTTTCGTCAGCTCTTGCTTTGTGGGATTCCGCAAGCCCGAGGCCGCAATCTATCGTCTGGCATTGGACATCACACAAAAACTCCCGAAAGAGTGCTGCTTCATTGACGATCGGCCGCTAAATCTAGAATGCGCCAGCCAGATGGGGATGCATGTAATCCAAATGCAGAATCCAGAACAATTGCGAGGGGACTTGGAGAAGCTCGGCGTTAGCGTCAGTTCACAAACAACAAGAACCACGTAGGCCCAGACGCCCCGTCTGGGCAGCCGGCGAAGCCGGCGGCCTTAAATTGCAACATAACTCGCGGGTGAATTTTGAACGGACTGCCGGACTGTGCCGGCTGTGCAGGTACGGACATCCTTCGACAGCTCAGGACAGGCTCTGCCCCTACGCGACTCTGTAATCCAAAAGCTCTTCGGTCTCAGCGCCGCATCACGGCATCGGGAGTGCCTTCGGCAATAATCTTTCCTGCATCCAGCATGAGCACGCGGTCTCCCAACGCGAACACTTCTTCGCGGCTGTGCGTCACATACAAAATTGGAATGCCATGAGCTTCATTCCAACATCGAAGATCGTCAATTAATTTTGCTTTTGTGGTCGCGTCGAGCGCCGCCAAAGGCTCGTCCAGCAAGAGCACGCACGGATCCGTAACCAAAGAACGAGCCAGCGCCACCCTTTGACGTTCTCCTCCAGAAATCTCTCCGGGTTTGCGGTGCCGAAGGTTAGCGATTCGAAAAGATTCGAGAACGTCCGCAATCTTTCGTTCACGGTCCCCAACGGCGAGACCGCGAATTCCGTAGCCGACATTCTTTTCAACCGTGAGATGCGGGAAAAGGGCGAGGTCCTGGAAAACATAGCCAATTCTCCGGTGCCGAACGTCCACAGAAACTCTGCTCGAGCTGTCAAACAATATCCGATCCGCGACACCGATCCTGCCTGAATTAGGTGTGAGCAATCCCGCAATACATTCGAGCAGGGTGGTCTTCCCTGCCCCAGAAGGACCGAAAACAATCGTGACCCCGCGGCGAATGTCGGCGCTGACATTGAGTTCAAAGCTTGCTTTCGCTGCTTCGAAACGTTTGCGGATGTGAAAACTAAAAATGCAGGGCTTTGAGTGATCTGCTTCGCGATGCAACGCGCTTAGCTTGGCCTTCATTTCCACAGCCAAACTGCCAGAACTTTGCGGTTCAAGGCGTAAACAAATGCAAGAAGCCCGAACGAAATTGCTAACAGCACAATCGCCGTAATGCTGGCGGAGGAATAGTTGAGCGCCTGAACCTGGTCGTAAATATCAATCGAAACCGTGCGCGTCACTCCGGGAATGTTTCCGCCGATCATCAGCACCACGCCGAATTCGCCCAGGGTGTGAGCGAATGACAGTACGACTCCCGCCACCATCCCCGAAACAGACAACGGCATGACTATCTCCAGAAACGTCCGCAACTTCGACGCCCCGAGTGTCGCCGAAGCGGCGATTAATCTGGAATCAACTGCCGCAAACGATGCGGCAAATGGCTGCACGGCAAATGGCAAGCTGTAGATAATTGAACCCACGACTAAGCCCTGAAAAGTAAAAACTAAACTATGGCCTGTAAGGGCTTGCCATAAGTGTCCGAGTGGGCTGCGTGGGCCCAAAGCGACGAGCAAGTAAAACCCCAGCACTGTGGGAGGAAGCACAATTGGAAGTGCGACTACGGCTTCAGCCAGGAACTTCCAACGCCACCGCGAATAAGTAATCCAGTACGCAATCGGGAGTGCGATCAGAAATAAACTCGCGGCAACCAACGCGGCCAGCCGGATTGTAAGCCACAACGACTGCCAGTCCACTATCTTCTCCTCCCGTCCAGTTTATCTGTAGGCAATCATTTCAGCACTCAGCAGTCAGCACTCAGCAAGGACTCGGCATCCACCGCTTTGGCTGATTGCTGAGTGCTCAGTACTGATTTGCTGCCGGATTCCCAATGTGGGCTGAAATGTTATCGCATGTTCGGAAGTCACAAGGCTTGATTGTCCGATCAGCATACGATTCTTTACCGGGAGGTTCATCCATGGAGACTGAAGAAGCACTGAAAATCATGAAATCGCTGGCTGACGGCGTAAATCCGGAAACGGGAGAAGCCCTGCACGGCGATTTGATCTACCAGAATCCGCAAAATGTGCGCGCGCTGCATCGTGCCGTGGGTGCACTCCAATTTCTGGAAGAGAGGGAGCGAAACCGGCGATTGCTGCCAAAGAACGCCGGAAATGCGTGGTCCCCGCAAGAGGACGCGCAGCTTTGCGATGAGTTGCGCGGTGGTAAAGACTTTCAACAGATCGCGAAGATTCACGACCGCACAGTCGCGTCCATCGTGGCGCGGTTAATTAGGCTTGGAAAGGTCTCCTCAAAGATGCCTCCAACGAAAGTGGCCTAGGGATGACGGGCTGCCGCATTGTTCTAACGCTTCTCGCATTGTTGATTGCGAGTGTGTTCGTTCTTGGGCAGGAGAATCGCGCAGAAAACCGAATCTCCGCCACCTCTTCACGAAAGATACACCAGCGGGAGCAGTGGTTCGCGCAGGGCCGTGTCTCGGCACGGGAACCAGCCGCAGCCGCCCGATATCGGGCACTTCGACAGAAGATGGCATTGCGAGCTATTAGGAGCGCACAAACACCCAGCCCGGATTCACCCGGCAATGCGATTTCTGGCGACTGGGTGCAGCTAGGTCCGGCGCCGGTAATCTCCGATGTCAGCGGCGTGGGATTGCAAGACTATAGCTTCGTAGCAGGACGCGCGACCACCGTTGCAATTGATTCGGCGGATTCGACCGGTAACACCGTTTATGTAGGCGGCGCGTTTGGCGGAGTTTGGAAATCCACCAATGCCGGCCCTCTCAGTTCCTCTCCAGGAAGCGTCGCTTGGGTACCACTTACTGACAGTCAAGCCACACTCGCGGTCGGCTCGATTGCGATTCAACCGCAATTGAATAGCCCTGATCCGGCAAAGAGCGTCGTCCTAGTCGGTACAGGAGAAACTAACGGTTCCGGCGATTCGTATTACGGGCTGGGCATTTTGCGTTCGACCGACGCTGGCAATACATGGACGCTTATCGCACACGATAGCAGTTTGTCCCCCAGGTCTTTTGCGGGCTTGGGATTCAGCAAGATTGCATTCAGCACAAATGACCCCAGCCTGGTCATCGCTGCCGCGTCCGGAACAGCGGAAGGCGTCACCGAAGGCAAAGAAAATCCGGCCGACGCAAATCGCGGAATTTATTATTCGATAGACAGCGGCGCGTCGTGGAATTACGCAATCGTAAAAGACGGGTCTGCGATTGCTGACCCTGCCTCGGTAAGCGACGTTGTATATAACGCGGCGGCGGGAGAATTTTTCGCGGCGGTCAGCCTGCACGGGACCTATTCCTCGGCCGACGGAATCAATTGGTCGCGGCTCGCGACCCAACCGGGTGCGCTAGGCGCAACTTCATGTCCCGCTCACATCGCTTCCCCGAATGTGTGCCCACTTTATCGCGGAGAATTGACCGTCGTGCCCAGCCGCCCTGGGCCAGTCGGGAAAGGCGAAATGTACGCGTGGTATGTGGATTCGAATGATAACGACGGCGGTATTTGGACGAGCACCGACGGAGGAATGTCGTGGACGCAGTTGAACGAGAGCGGTATCACATCGTGCGGAGACTTATTCGGCGGCTGCGGCACTGAGCAAGGCACCTACAATCTGGCGCTGGTCGCGGTTCCAAATGGAACCGCGACTGATCTCTATGCCGGGGCGGTGAATCTCTACAAGTGCACCATCTCGGTAATCTCGCCAAATTGCGGTGGCGCCGGATCAGGCACTTTCATCAATCTGACCCACGTTTATGGATGTAGTTCGATCGCGAAAGTTCATCCAGCCCAACACTCGATGGCATTCATGCTCATCAACAACAACGCCCAGGACGTAATGTACTTTGCGAACGACGGCGGACTATACCGGGCGCTGGATGGATATACCGGACTTGTCGGCGGCACTTGTGGCGAGAACAACTCTTTCGACAGCTTGAACGGGACCCTGGGCTCGTTAACACAACTAGTATCGTTCTCGGAATCTACTACGCAATCCCCAAGCCCCGACATTTTGTTGGCGGGCGCGCAAGCAAATGGATCACCCGGAACCGTGTCAGCCCAGAGCAGCACGACGTGGCAGAACGTCAACGCGGGCGACGGAGGCTACACAGCCATCAGCCCCGATGATGACACGCTCTGGTTTGTCTCCAACCCCCCGGATTCAGTGTCCAGCGTCAATATTTTCAAATGCGGTTCTGGGATCAATTGCCGGACACAAGACTTTCAGAGCAATGAAATCGTCAGCGGCACGACTCTCGGCGGTGATGCTGGGGCTTTCAATACGCCCTTCATCCTCGATCCACAAAATTCTGGCGAAATGATTGTTGGGACGTGCCGAGTCTGGCGGGGCCCGAGTTCGGGCGGGTCATTTTCTGATCTAAGTTTTGACTTTGAAACTGGCGGCACTGGAATTTGCAGCGGTGCTGAGACCAATCTGGTGCGGGCAATCGCCGCCGGAGGAGCGAAGGATGCGAACGGCTTCAGCAATGTGATTTACGCCGGAACTGGCGGAACAGGGCCGCTCTCGACCGGCCTGCCAACCGGCGGCCATATTTGGGTAAGCACAAACGTCAGTGGCGGATCTTCAACGTGGACCGATCAGACTGGCGCCATCAATCCCGGCCATTTTCCGATTTCATCAATTGCAATTGACAACTCGGATTTATCCGGACTCACCGCGTATGTCGGAATCATGGGCTTCGGCGTCCCGCATATCTGGAAGACGACCACGGGCGGCGTCTCCTGGGTTGACTTCACCGCAAACCTGCCGGACGCGCCCGTAAATGCTCTGTTAATGGACACGCCGTCGGGGCTGCCCAGCACGATCTATGCGGGCACTGACGTAGGAGTGTTTGCCAGCGGCACCGGAACTGCAAGTTGGGCGGAAGTCGGCCCCGCGCCCAGCAGCAACAATCCTGGATACTTGCCGAACGTGGCAGTCACTGCGTTAAATATTTTCGATCCGCTCAAAACTCGCCGCCTACGCGCTTCAACCTATGGGCGCGGTTTGTGGGAGCTATCGCGATTCAACCTCAGCCGCCCCGTGCCGGACGCTGTAACCGTGGGTGCGCCCGGCACATCGGTTCCAGTGACGTTGCAGTTGACCGCGTCATCGGGTGTCGTCGTGAACCTTTCCTGTGGAGCGCTCACTTTCGCGCAATGCAGTTTTTTCGGAGGCGGGTCTAGTGTGTCGGTGAATGTAGGTCCTGCGAGCCCCCTCATCGTAACTTTGACTGTAGTTACGACAGCCGCCGCACCGGGTGGCCCCTTCGTGGTTGCGATTCACGCCGCCTCGGAAGGACGCACCACACAAACGCAAAACTTGCCGGTCACTGTCATAGGAGGATTTAACTTCTCAGTCAACAACACCTCTGGACCGCAAGCGGTCATCGCCGGGCAGTCAGCGACATACAACCTGAACGTCGTGCCATCCTCAGGGGTGTTCTCAAACCCGGTGGCTCTGACGTTCGCTGGCTGTCCCGCTGCCAGCACATGTTCGCTTAGCGCGTCGCAGATTCCCGCAGGCAATGGCGCCACCGCGGTGACTATGACGATTGCCACATCTGCCGGAACACCCCGGGGAACCTATTCGCCGACTGTCACCGGCACGTTGGGATCGTTAAGTGTCAGTACAGCTCTGGCGCTCACAGTACAGAACAGTACGTTCAGTTTTTCGATGAGCAATTCTGGTCCGCCCTCAATCGTCGCTGGATCCTCGGGCAAATATGAAGTCACAGTTACGCCTTCCGCTGGCACTTTCCCAAATCCTGTCGCTCTCTCATTCACCGGATGTCCTGCGGCAGCCACGTGTTCATTCGATACGGCGGTCGTGCCCGCCGGAAGTGAAACTGCCAATGCTTTTCTTACCGTCGCGACATCGGCTGGAACGGCCGCGGGTCCTTACACAATAGCCCTCGCCGGAACATCCGGTGCGCTGACCGCGGGTACAACGATTTCGCTCACCGTCACCACGCAGGCCAGTGCATTCAGTTTTTCCATGAACAGTTCGGGCCCTCCGACAATCACCGCCGGATCCTCGGCAAAATATGACATCAGCGTGACACCCTCGTCAGGTATATTCCCGAATTCTGTGAATATCACATTTACGGGCTGTCCGGCGGTAAGCACCTGTTCACTGAGTTCGTCGCTCATAGCTTCGGGCAGCGGCCCGACAGACGTTTTTATCACCATCGTCACCACTCCGCCCGCGCGTCGTTCTGAAACGCGAGCTCTGCTCTATAGCCTGTGGCTGCCATTACCGGGGCTGGTAATCGTTTTTGGCGGGGTTGGGTCGGTAAGAGCACGTTGGATAATGCGAACACTGCTCATGCTGCTGATGTTGGCCCTGTGTTCGGGATGCGGAGGCCTTCAAGGCGGTTCGGCTGCGCCAGCCGGAAATCCGGGAACGCCGGTCGGAGTTTACACGGTTACAGTGATTGGGACATCCGGGTCGCTGACTGCCAGCACGACCATTTCGCTAACAGTCCAGACGGCGCGCTAGCCTGCGTGGTTCTGGCCCGTTCAACGATTCCAGCCCTTCTGTTACGATCACCATTCCCTTCCTCACGTGAAAAACGGCATCTTGTGGGAAGATTTCTGCGACATCGAAAAATGGAGGCGAGAAAAATGAAGTTCGACTTCTCGGGAAAGCGCGTTGCGGTCATTGGAGCCGGGAAAATGGGCGGAATCCTGCTAAAAGTTCTGCTGGAAAAAGGACTTTTATCCCGCCAGCTGACCCGCGCCACGGTGCAACACGAAGATCGCGCCAAAACGCTATCGGACAAACTGGGGATCACGGTCGGCACCGACAACCTCGCCGTCGTAAAAGACGCTGACATCGTCCTTCTCTGCGTGAAGCCTCAGGTAGTGAAAGAAGTCTTGGAGTGGATTCGCCCAAACATATCGTCCACTCAACTGTTCATTTCGGTGGCTGCGTCCGTTCCAACAGAGCAAATCGAGAATGCACTTTCGATGAATGCCCCCGTCGTGCGGGCCATGCCCAATACTCCATGCTTGCTTGGCGTCGGCATGACGGGCATTTGTAAGGGAAAATTTGCCACGTCCGAACATGTTGACGCAGCTTGCGCACTTTTTAACGTCGTGGGAAAAACCGTTGTGGTTGATGAAAAGCATATGGACGCCGTCACCGGCCTTTCGGCCAGCGGCCCTGCTTACATCTACATCATTCTCGAATCACTTGCCGAGGCGGGAGTGAAAGTTGGTTTGCCCCGCGACATCGCGACTCTGCTTGCCGCGCAAACCACGCTGGGTGCCGCGACCGTAGTGCTCGAAACCGGAGATCATCCAGCGTTGCTGAAAGACGCGGTGACAACTCCAGCAGGCTGCACCGTGGACGGAATTATGGAGTTGGAAGAAGGCAAGCTGCGTGTGACGCTGATTAAAGCCGTCGTCAAAGCCACCCAGCGCGCGAAAGAATTGGCCTACGGATGACGGGACTGGCGAAAATCGCGTAGGCCCAGACGCCCCGTCTGGGCGGCCAGCGAAGCTGGCGACGATATCCCAACGACAATATGACTGTAAGGGGCCGAGAGCTTCGCTAGGCTGAACAGCTGGTAACGTCCCGCGGCTTCGCTCAGGACAGACTCTGCCTCGGCGTATTTCGCGCCATCTCAGCATTCCGCAACGCTATCCAGCGTTTCGTAAAATGCCGGATAGGAAATCACTGCCGCATCTGACCGGTTGATTCGGGTTTCACCTTTAGCGCGCAAGGCGGCAACCGCAAATGCCATTGCGATGCGGTGGTCGCCGAAGGAATCGAGTTCGGTGCCATGAAGTTCCTGGCCGCCGGGAATTTTCAGTCCGTCGTCGAATTCTTCCACGCGTGCGCCCATCGCACGCAGGTTCGTGGCGACGGCAGCGATGCGGTCTGATTCCTTTACGCGAAGTTCTCGCGCATCGCGGATCTCCATTCCGTTCGTGCTGTAAGGCGCGATCGCAGCCAATACCGGGATTTCGTCTATTAGCTCAGCGGTGTGCGCACCTGAAATATTGGCTCCTGTCAGAGCCTTGCCGGTGACTTGTGTGGTGCCGATCAGCTCTCCATGTTTCTCTTCCAATTGTGTAATGGCGATGCCGACGCCCATCCCAATCAGCACGTCAAGCAGGCGTGCCCGAGTTGGATTCAAGAGCAAAAAATCAATCGTAAGTTGCGACCCCGGAAATAACGCGGCGGCGCATAAGAAGAAAGCGGCGCTCGAAAGGTCCCCGGGGATTTGCGCTTCGATGGCGTCCAACTTTTGGCCTCCGGAAATTCGTGACTCGTTTCCTTGCTGCTGCACCACCGCGCCGAAAGCCCGCAATGCCGTTTCGCCATGGTCGCGGGTGCGAACCGATTCCAGAACTGCGGTATCGCCGTGCGCATACAGGCCCGCAAACAATAATGCGGTTTTTACCTGTGCGCTGGGAACGGGAGTCTCGTAGCTGATTGCTTTGAGAGAATTTCCAGTGATACGAAGAGGCGGACGTCCGCCATCAGAAGCAGTGATCTTAGCTCCCATCATTTCGAGCGGCTTGATAATCCGCGACATGGGGCGGCGAGATAACGATTCGTCGCCGATCAACTCGCTGGTGAAATCCTGTCCAGCCAAGATGCCGCTTAGCATACGCATGGTTGAACCGGAGTTGCCACAGTCCAATGGCGATGTCGGTGCGCGAAGCTCTAAATTCGTACCGTCAATTTCGACGGAGCCGTTCTCTTTTCGCCAGACGACTCCCAGCGTCCTCAAACAGCCCAATGTGCTGGCGCAATCCGCGCCCGTGGAATAGTTTTCCAATTTCGTTGTGCCGTGCGCGATGGCGCCCAGCATGGCGTAGCGATGCGAAATGGATTTGTCACCGGGAAGGCGTACGGCTCCAGACACATTTCGGGCTGGGCGGATGATCACAGAGGAATCTGATTTCATTAGGTTTTAATATAAAGGATTGGGAAGGTGGAACGAAGTTTCAAACTATGGCGTCAAAAGCAGGTCCCTCCGCTGCGCTGCGCTCCGGTCGGGATGACAGTTTAGTAATTGATGATTCCTGTGGAGACGTAGCAAGCTACGTCTCAGATTGCTGACAAAGTGGCCTCTAGAGCGGAAGTAGCTTTGAAAGGGCGGGGCTTCAGCCCCGCCGTGATTAAAAACAAAAGACTTTCCGGCGCGCCTGAAGGCGCGCCCTTTCAAGTCAATCGCAAAATCAACATTTGTCAGCAGCCTGAGACGTAGCTTGCTACGTCTCTACATTCGAACAGAATCGAAGAACTCCCGGAGCACCTCACCCACTTCTCCTGGCCGTTCCCATGCTGAGTAGTGCCCCGCCTTCGGAATGATCTTTAGTTGACTTCCGCGAATATGTTGCCTCATTAGCTCCGCTTCCGCAGTCCCTGTGATCACATCTTCGTCTCCCGTCACGATTAACGTAGGCACGCTGATCATTTTCAGAGTAGCAACTGAATCTGGCCGTTCCGCCATGCCTCTCTGCACCATAGCTACGTCTTCGGCGGACATTTTTCGTATCATTCGCAAAGCGCCCTGAACAATATCTGGGCGCGTGTTGCGCGTGGTGTCGCCAATCAATTTGGGAAGCATACTTTCGAAGAATGGTTCGGTTCCACGTTCCATCACGTCTATCGCCGATTTCAATCTCGTGCTGCGCGCTTCCGAGGAGTCAGCGGGTGCCTTTGTATTGCAGAGAACAAGCGCCGACACGCGATCCCGATGACGGCGCCAAAACTCGAACAACGCGTATCCTCCGATCGAGACTCCGACGAATGCGGCACGATCTATTTTCGCGTCGTCCACGACTCTAGCAATATCCGCTGCGTGCTTCTGCATCGTCGCCGGACCCTCGCCCAGATCCGAATCGCCGTGTCCCCGAAGGTCCGGGAGAATCAGGCGATACCGAGTGAGCAATGACTGAGCCGCTGGCAACCAGAATTCGTGATTTGCGGGGAACGGATGCAGCAGGACAATCGGAGGTCCGTCGCCGAGAACCTGATAGGAAATCTCGGCGTCGTCACTCTTGATGCGCGGCATGTCAAAATTTTAAAGCAGGCTATGTGTTCGCGACAGGCTGTCCAACAGTCTCGGGCAGCATCAGTGGCTCTTCCGGCATGACAATCCACGCAATCACATACGCAATTAACGAAATGCCCGGAGGAAGCAACGCCGCAATCAGCCACACCACGCGCACGAGGGACACATCCAAGTCAAAATATTCGGCGAAACCCGCGCAGACTCCGGCGACCTTGCGGTCTGTGCGCGAACGCATGAGCCGGTGACGAGACTCTACGCTGCCGATGCGCTTCCCACAGTAGGCGCAGACATTGGCATCGTCCTGGATCACCTTTCCGCAATAGTTGCAATACACGGTTCACCTCCTTGAATAAGATACGCCAACCACCGTTAACAAGTTCCAGATTTGTTATAGCCCGTTGTTATTGACCCTGGTTTTATTGACCTCGGTAAGGCTGCTTCAAACATTTATTCGCCATCTCGGCCAGTGGAGTGCCGGCACCAGCCGCAATCACCATCTGATATTTCTTTACGGCGAGATCGCGCCTTTTCAGAAGATCATACATCTCTCCGGCTCCCAAATATGCGCGTTGCCTGGTGTCGGTATCTGGACGCGGAACTTCGCCGGCCTCTTCATAGGCAACGGCCGATCCAGCGTAGTCCTTCTTATCGCGAAGAAGGTCGGCAAGGCTGAAAGCGGCGATTTCGTAATGGGTTCCGGGATAATGACCTTCTTTGCCGGCGAGCCAAATTTTCCGGTATATTGCGGCGGCGTCATCCGCCTTTCCGTCTGCCCGCAGCAAATTTCCCTCTTCAAGAGCCATAAGTACATTGCGCGGATATGTGGCGATCAACCCTTTAGCAAGGGGAAGCGCTTCCTCATATCGGCGCTCCCGGCGCAGGAACAGTACAAGGAGAATCTTGGCGTCCACGGCAGTTTCTCCACGCCCGATCGCGCAGTCTCGCAACATCTGCAAGCCTTTTTCCTTATTGCCACCAAGTCCTGCCATTGCTCCGGCGGACCTGAGCGCCCAAGGCAAACTGCCGACTACGTAGTTATGGGCGCCAACGATCAGTTTGGCTCCTGCATTGCCCGGTTCGAGTTCGAGAACTCGTTCGTGGTCATGTCTGGCGCCTACCGCATTGCGCAAGGCAGAGAACCATGCGTGCTCGATGAGCGCCGTATATGTGGCAAATTGCGCTCGCGTAACACCACGAGCGTAAAGAGCGCCTACGTCGTTCGGATTCGCCGCCAGATGACTCTGCTCTATACTGAGCGCTCTCTTCACCAGATCTTCGATTTCGGATTGAGCGTGCTCGTCTGGGGGCAGGTGCGCTGCCTTAATGAAACTATCATTCGCGTATTCCCCGGTGTTCAGCACTCCCATGCGATATAGCTCACGGAAAAGGACTGCCGTCAGCGAATGATTTATCGCAAATGGATCGTCGGGATACCGGCGCAAGACCTCGTCGAAGTCACGAACGGCAGAGTCGTATTCCAAGTTATAAAAGTGATTGAACCCTGCCAGAGTTAATGGATCATTGGGCCGGAATGAGAAATCTTCCGCGGCAGGCGTATCGGCCTTCGCGGTACTCTCACTCATTCCCCAAGCCGGAACCAAGAAACAGCAAGAAAGGAATAATCCCAACATCAATTGGAATTTGCGAATTGGATTTTCCCTGGGCAGAGGTGTCGAGACTTTAGTTTACTAGATCAATGCGCACCGAACATGCACCACGGCGGCTATTACTCCCAGATATGAATAGAAGAGACACTGTGTTTGAGAATCTCTTTAGGCCGAGACAATCTTGCCCGAAGGACGGAGTAATTCCTGCATTGTTTATTCAGGAAGGCGCCTCGCTTTATGCATAACCCGATGAATATAAACGAGCTTTCTGCAAATGGCCTATGGTCATTCGCTTGCGAGTGTGGATTCAAAGGCTCATCTCATGTCTGAAGTTGTTCCAGATACACATCAGGAATTTTGGCGTCCGCCTATGGTGTCGCACGGTGCAGGTTCCAGCCCGGCCTCCCCAATCGTTTCCACCTCCTCAGAATCATGTGCCGCTTGCCACACCGAGTTCATGCCCAGTTCAAGATTTTGTTACCTTTGCGGTGCCACCCGGGGGGCTGGGGTAAAAGGGCCTTCGGCGGGATGGACTGGCTCTCTCAGTTTTCTCCGGTTCTTTGGATTCCAGCACATAAAACACAACATTGGGCTGCCGCTCCCTTCGCTTGCGGGATTGTTTGTGGGGGTCGGTTGCCTGGTAGCTGCGCTGGCCGTCGGCAGCATCCTTCGGCCTCAGACCGCGGCGGAATTCCAGGCGGTCCAGCTACTTCGCATCGAATGGCTGCTTGGTTCGGTTGCGGCTTTCCTTGCCGGGATTCTCTTGAAACGCCCTGCTCGGGATGTGTAATGCAGCGTGCTTATGTGCCGTGCGTATGGCAGAGTAAAGCCCAGCGGTTTGACCTCCCCAATTCATTCTTCCTGCGGCATCCTGTAAAGATGGTTAAGAGGGCCAATGCCCTTTCCCACAGGATAGGCTTTTGAAATCGCAGCGCCCACGTATGCTTGCGCCCGACCTACTGAATCCACAACGCTTCTACCATGCGCTAAATGGCACGCTATCGCGGTAGAAAAGGCACATCCGGTCCCGTGCGTCGAAGTCGAATGAATGCGTTCAGACTGAAAGAATTGCTGCTCCGTCCCCGATTCTCCGGTGGAACTTAGCAAATCGCATGGCTGATCAAGATGGCCGCCGGTGATCACGACAGCTTGAGCACCCATCTCGAGCAATTTTGCCGCAGCAAGCGCCATATCCTCTTTAGAAGCCACCGCCAAGCCGCTGATAACAGAAGCCTCATCCAGATTCGGGGTTATGACCCTGGCTAGCGGCATCAACCTCTTGATCAGGATGGTCAAGCCCAGATCGTCGAGCAGATCTGCCCCCGAGGTCGCTTTGAGTACGGGGTCCAAAACAACGTTTGGAAGACGGTTCATGGAGACGAAATCAGCGACAATATTAGCTGTCTCCGCCGAGCCCAACATTCCGATGTGCACCGCAGCAAATTGCATATCCCGCGCAAGCTCGTCCAGGGTCTCCGCTAGCAAGTCCGGCTGGACAGGCCGAACCCGGCGGACCCCAAGGGTGGATTGGACCGTAAGAGCGGTTATGGCAGCGACACCATAGCAGCCATGGGCAGCTATGGTCTTGATGTCGGCAGTAACTCCAGCTCCCGATGACGGATCGAATCCTGCGATCGTCAACACGACAGGCGGATGAACCATAGCCGCAATCTACCCGAAATCCCGCCGGGCGGAAGGTAAATAAAATAGTTTGTACATATAGATTTTGGTAAAGGTAGACGCAAACCATTGAAAGCAAAGATAAACTATAGTTTTTCCGCTAAGCCCATCAAAACATTCAGGATGTAGTAATTTCTACGGGTTGCCGTTCGCACTTATTTACCAATAGGTAAACAGCTAACTGCCTGCTATTGCAGCGATCACATGGGGTTTAGGCAATATATCCAATAAGTTACGTACGACATCTATAAACATGCTAGTTACATTCGTACAGGGGATTCTGCATTGACACCGCATACCCTGACCCATAGCATTTCCTTAACGCTAACGTTGAACGGCCGAAACCGGGGAGGCAAGACTTTTTGACTTTTAGAGATGCGAGGTGACTGAATGCGAAGACTTATAGCTCGTGGACTGGCGATAATAATCCTCGTCAGCTTGGGAGCGGCTCAGGGGCCAACCAGCTCGGGGTCGGGCGATACCCGAAAAGCAATCGCAACAACCGAGGCTAGCACCGTAATGGCTAGTCACGTTAAGCCGTATCAAATTGGGACGGCATCCTGGTATGGGGACTATTTCCACGGGAAGCAAACCGCCAGTGGTGAACCCTACAATATGTACGACCTGACAGCGGCCCACCCCACGTTGCCGCTGGGAACTTGGGTCAAGGTAACGAACCTTCGGAATCGCGAAGCCGTAATGGTCAGGATCAATGACCGTGGCCCGGTAGTGCCGGGCAGGATCATAGACCTGTCGTACAGCGCCGCTAAAGTGCTGCATTTCAAGGCCCAGGGTCTTCAAAAGGTACGGTTAGATATCGTCAAACCGCGCCCCCGCCCCCAAATTATCGCTGCTTTGGCGCCTGTGGACCGTTAACGTCACGAGTTCTATACTCTTGACGGAATGTATCCTCGGGAAAAGCTGATTGTCGCGTTAGATGTCTCCACTGCGGCCGCCGCGAGCAAGCTCGTGGTGGCCGTGGGAGACTCCGTTCTCACATACAAGGTTGGGTTACGGCTTTACACCACCGAAGGCCCCAAGGTAGTTCGCGACCTCATTTCCATGGGGCGCAAGGTTTTCCTCGATCTTAAGTACCACGACATCCCAAATACCGTAGCTTGGGCGGTCCGGGAGGCCGCAGGGCTCGGCGCAGCCATGATTACGGTCCACGCGTTGGGCGGCGGCAAAATGCTACGCGCAGCCGCAGAGGCCGCTCGGGCGGTGAATCCCGATCTCAAGGTGCTGGCTGTGACAGTTTTAACCAGCATGGACGAACCAGAACTCGCAAAAGTCGGGGTGCAGGGGCGGGTTCCCGATGAGGTGATGCGCCTGGCGTCTCTAGCAATGGCCGAAGGATGCCACGGCGTGGTGGCCTCCGCGCAGGAAGCTCCTGAACTTCGAAGGCAGCTTGGGAATGACCTCCTGATCGTCACACCAGGAGTTCGTCCTGCCGGAACTGATCATGGAGATCAGGCCAGAGTCGTTACTCCCGCCGAGGCCATAGCGGCTGGAGCGACACATATCGTAGTGGGCCGGCCCATTATCGAGGCCGCCGACCCGGGAGAAGCCGCGGGGAAAATCCTGGCCGAGATAAGCGTGGCCATGAAGTAATTCCGAATTCGCTGGATCGAATCGGAAAATTCCCACTTTCTGCGGTGATTGGATATTGATATGCTCAGGGAGAGCGTGAGATTTGTCGCCATCAAGACGGTAAAAAAGCCCGCGAGAGTAATGTTCAAGACGAAGTCGGGTGAAACCGTTTATTTCAAGGCGCTGAAAACCGTCAGACGCAAAGTAGTTCAGTTTCGCGCCAAGAAGAAATGCGGCGCATTTATCTAGACAACAAGATTCTGATAGCGCATTTTTCGGTGGATAAGGCAGAAGACGCAAAGAAAAAGTTGGTAGAGAACGCCCCTGCCGTCTTCGCCAAACTCAAAGACGTGCAGCTCTGCACTTCGACGTGGGCGATCACCGAGATGGTAAACATCTTAGTGTCAAATAAGAAAATGGATCGTGGTGAGGTCGCAGAGATCGAGAGCCAACTTGTCAGTGAACGTCGCCTGAAGGACTTGAAGATTTCTTTCACAGAGGTCAGTCCCCAGAAAGACTACGACTTCGCGGAGTTTTTCTACCATGTCAGACAAGGCATTCTTAAATATCATTCAGGAGTGGGTGACATTATTCATAGCGTCATAATGAAGAACAACGGTGTGACCGAGATTCTGACATTTGATGAAAAGGACGATTTTAAGCAGATACCAGGGCTAACCGTTCTCCATCCTGAAGACATCAAGATTGACAAATAACTGAACTCAGACCTGCGCCACTGACTCGGGCTTCCATCAAAGTAAAGGTAAAGGGTCTGTCCTGCCCGACCACTCGAAACGCAAAATTTGCCTATAATTTTTCGTAGAATTCGCACGCAGAGCACGAGATAAAAACCCCGCCTGGGATGCCCCGTTCCCGATCCTTTACCCGCTTTACAATTCGGGTTGACTTGCCGCATTTCGGACAATCCGTACTCTTCGATGTATCCATCACCTTCTTGCGATCCGCTGTCTTTGCAATCTTTGCCATTTTTTTCTCCTAAGAAATCTATGTGGGGAAAGAAACCTGCGCTCGACGGACAGCCGAGGGCGTTGTCACTGCATAAGCAATGCTCTATAACATTTGTCGCTACCAATCTTACATCACCCAATTTATCGCGTGCTACGAAGGCACGCCAAATTAACTAGCCGAAAGGGCTGAATCCCTAGAAAAACGTAGTACATGCTGTTTTTTAGTAGTCAGCAATTGACACAGACCGTCCCGAACTTTTAATCTACGTGTGTATGTTGAGCAGCCGACATCACCACCATCGCCATCACGCGCATTGCGTGCGGGTGGATGTGTGTAGCTGAGTCGGTTCGATTTCATATTCAGCAATCACAAGATCCGGCCCGCTGGCGCGATAACGTGCAGCGGGCTTTTTGCGTTTTGGATAACGAAATGAGTGGCCGTTGTTTCGATCATTCGGAAAAGAGAAAAGCGCATGAGTGAAGAAATTGATTTCGAGAAAATGCAAGGACTGACCCCCGCAATCGTGCAGGACGCGGATAATGGTGAAGTCCTGATGCTTGGCTTTATGAACCGCGATGCCTGGGAACACACGCAAAGTACCGGTTACGTCACGTTTTATAGCCGGAGCCGAAACACGCTTTGGACGAAAGGCGAAACCTCTGGCAACAAGCTAAGACTACTTTCAGCGAGCACCGATTGCGACCGCGATACTCTGCTGCTCCGGGTCAATGTCGAAGGCGCGGGAGTAGTCTGTCATGAAGGCACACGATCATGTTTCACCAAAAAGATCGCTGTAAAGCTCGCAGTCGCCGCTGTTTTTGATAAGCGATGAAAATCCGTATCGGGATTCCTAAAGGCAGTTTGCAGGATGCGACGCTACAGCTTTTTTTGCAGGCCGGCCTTCAGATTCATGTCAATGCGCGTTCGTATTTCGCGTCCACGGGCGATCCCGAAATTGAATGTATGTTGATTCGCGCTCAAGAAATGGCGCGATACGTTGAACATGGCGCGCTCGACGCCGGTCTCACCGGTTTCGATTGGGTGATCGAAAGCGGCCTCCAGGTCGAGACAGTGGCGAATCTCAGTTATAACAAGCAGAGCCGGGGTAAGGTGAAATGGGTGCTCGCAGTCCCGGAAGATTCTCGCTTTCAGAAAGCCAAAGATCTCGATGGATGCATCATTGCCACCGAATTGGTTAACGTTACGAAAAGCTATTTCCGGAGCCGTGATGTTGAGGTCAAAGTTGAATTTTCATGGGGCGCCACCGAGGTAAAGCCACCCATGCTGGCCGATGCCATTGTCGAAGTTACCGAGACTGGAAGCTCGCTCAGGGCGAACCATCTTCGCATCATTGACACGGTTCTCGAATCCAATACGCAAATTATCGCCAATAAAATCGCGTGGGCTGATGCCTGGAAGCGCCGGAAGATCGAGAACCTGGCCATGATGTTGCGTGGCGCGATGGAAGCGAAGGAGAGGGTTGGCCTGATGCTGAATGTGCGCAAAGAGCATCTGGATGCAGTGTTGTCGGTCCTTCCAGCATTGAAGAGGCCGACGATCTCGACCTTGAGCGATCCCGAGTGGCTGGCGGTAAATACGGTGATTGAAGAGGCGACCGCTTGGGAAGTGATCCCGCGGCTGAAAGAAGCTAAAGCGCAGGGGATCGTCGAGTATCCGCTAAATAAGGTGGTGATGTAATGCGG
>PNAR01000052.1 GCA_003169715.1 Acidobacteriaceae bacterium
TTTTGAGCATCCTGCGTGAGTGTTCCGCTCTTGCGAACAGAAGCGGGGACATTCTGAATTGTTGCTGGCGGCTGCTCGACTCATGCGTTAGGAAAGCCAGAGTTCCCTTGGAACGAAGGGTTGGGGTCACGCTACTTTCGTCCGCACCAGCTTGACTTGAAGCTCGCACCCTACAGCGGGCGCATAGCGTTTGAGTGTAGCAAGCGATGGAGCGTGCTTGCCCGCTGATTCGAGGCGGGAGATTGCGCTTTTGGTCGTACCCATGCGCTCTGCGACTGCGTCTTGGGTGAGACCGGCGCGCGAGCGAGCCTTGAGCATTTGCCCCGCAACCTAATACTCCAGCGCCAGGGCGTTGTAGGCTCTGCTGAAACCCTTTCGTGTGCGAGCTTTTGCAAGGAACGCCTTTCGATCGTGGGGAACAGGCGTGTATTTAAATTCAGCCATGTTGCAACTCCTTTAGGCGCTTGCGTGCCAGCCGTAGCTCTCGATCCGGCGTTTGTTGAAGGAACAGAACGGGAACATTCTGAATTGTTGCTGGTGGCTGCTCGAATCACGCGTCAAGAAAACCAGAATGCTCCCTTAATTTTTCCTAGGCAACATCGTCCCAAATTCTCAGGTAGAGCATCTCCATTGGCAAGCCCGCCGGATCATGCGATGACTTTCCGGCGAGAGAAGCCAGTTCTTCTTGGCTTGCTTCAGCTGTAATGAACGCAACGGTCGCATCCAAAACATCGTCAGTCTGAACGTTCTTCCGCAGGGTCTTGGACCGAACATCGTCCAAGAGCACTGAGACGCCCGGCTCGAACCGTTGCAGAACGCGGAGCCGCTCTTCCCTACCCTCGACGGAGGTCTTGCTGTACTTCATGGGACTCCGGTCAGCAAGCGCCCAGAAGCAAACCGCAGGGTGAATCTCGTGGATACCATGCCTCTGCTCTCGGATGCTCGACAGGAGCCGGTCAACTTCGCTGATTTTCGGACTGATACCACAGGTCTGCGCGCTGACGCTTCTTCCAATATGCGCTCGATTGATCTTCCGGGCCGCTTTGACTCCATCTGCATCTAGAGCCTCTCTGCAAGGAACCGGAAAGACGCTCGATTTCCTTGGCCTTCCAAGAACTTCCCGGGCTAAGCGGTCGCATGGTCGAATCGGAGCATCTGCCCACGGCAAGCCGATGGGGACATCGATAAAAATGCGTTCGGCACCCAAAAATGCAGACACCAAGTCGTTGATCGCTGGAAACAGTTGCCACGCTAAGCCCTCACTGTTTCGTGTGACTGCGAACCAACCGGCCTTGCACCCATCAACTCCAACGTGTTGCTGCATTCTATTCCAAGTCGCCTAACTATTAACTGAGCTGGGGAACAGAAACGGGGACATGCTGATTTGTTGCTGGTAGCTGCTCAAATCACGCGTCAAGAAAACCAGAATATCCCCTTAAGTTTTCCTAGATTGCTTGTTCATACGGTTGTCCATTGACTTTCCACTCTGGTCGCAACGCATCGAGAAGACCAACCATAAAATTGATGGACCCGTCAGACTCGAAGAGGACATTGGTGCACTCGACGCCCTTTTCGGAACGTGAGTAGGTTGCCTTTGCACCATTTGAAAAGTGAACGCTAAACCCGTAAAGGCGCTCGGTGTCTGAAAGCAGTTCGAGAACTTCGTAGTTTGGCCATTTGTGAAACCGTGGAAGAGTCTTGAGATCGGTGAGGACCTGATTGTGGAGCCAGAGCAAGGCGCTGAAAAATCTGAAGCAGTTCCGAACGGTCAGGTTGACCGCATCGAGGGGCAGCTGTTGCGCCAGACCGCTTTCGGTCCAACGAAAGTGCTCACCGGATATAACGTAATCGGAGTGCGAGAAGGCATTGCGAATTTCTTCGTTGAAGAACTGATTGATGTAGTCACAGAGAGCTGATTGGTTACACATGGCGGCAGGTCGCTTCAGCTCGCGGTACTTGACTGACGCACTTGGTGGAACCCACGAGAAGGCTTTCTTCTTGTTCGTTCGTCCCAGCGAGCCAAACGGCTTTATGTGGTACTTCTCGCCGCTTAGGACGCGCAGCAGATTTGCCAAAAACTCTTGCGGGGCAGTCATTTCAACTGCTTGGCAGTACATAAGGAGCCCGATACGCCAGCGTCCAGCCTGAGACAGCTTCGCCTCATCTAGGCGAAGAAGGGCGTTGTAGTCCTCGAAAGCAGCCTTGGACTCCTCGAAGGGGTCCCAGTCCGCGTCCTGCATGCCACTTACCCGTAGGACCGCGCATAGAACCTCGAATGGCGCCTTGCGAAACGCGCTCCAGAACAAGTCGCTCAGGAAGTCGACGAGCTCTTGTTCGGAAACTTCACGGAGCGGCGCGATGGGCATACAAGCAATCTAACTATTAAGTGAGCTGCGGGGGCCATGTCGTTCAGTAGCGGCCTATCCCAACAGCCTTCATATTCCTACATGCCGGATTTTCGAGCATGTGTCAATGAGGCTTGCCAGGATAATACCGCCGGCCTGGCAGCCTATTTCCCTATTGTGGTCGTTCCGTCCTCTCGCTTTTCACCTCTTACCTTTCACGACAGAAGAACATTCCCGCAGGATGCTCAAAAAGCCCGTCCAGCAAGGCCGCAGCGAGTGAAGGGCCGGAGGCGTACCCTCTGGGGTA
>PNAR01000096.1 GCA_003169715.1 Acidobacteriaceae bacterium
GACGGACACAACACGTCCCATCCATTGGGCTTTATTGATCCCCCGTTTTCTATAAGCCAGTATGGCTGCGCCAACCCGTCATCCGGTTCCGGAACAACTGGTGATGGTTGGTTTATCAGCGCCTCAGTTTCCACCAGTGGCAAGTTGACGGCTTCAGTCGTTGACCCAGAAGGCCGAGTTCATGTCCCAGGCGTCACCCTGACGGACCCCAATGGGAATGTTGCGACGATTAATTCCAGTACCGGCGCGTATATAGACGCAAGTGGAAACACGATATTGACGCAGTCGGGTCCCTTAAGCAGCCAGACCTTTACCTATACCGGCCCAGGCGGGTCACAGGAAACATATACCGAAACGTCCACGACATACACGATCGGAACTAACTTCGGCTGCCCAGGCGAAACGACCTATTCTGCTGGCGCCCAAGCTCTGGTCACGAAACTTACGCGACCGAATGGTTCTTTCTACGCATTTACCTACGAGTCGAGTCCTGGCCTCAGCGGGGCTGTCACGGGGCGAATTGCGTCAGTAACCCTGCCTACCGGCGGGGTAATCACATATTCATATTTCGGAGGCAGCAATGGGATAAATTGCTCCGATGGCAGCACATCTGGATTCACAAAGACTACCCCGGACGGACGGTGGACCTACACACATTCCACATCAAATGGATACGGTACGACAACTGTGACCGCACCTTCAGGGGAATACATTGTATACAACTTCGCCGGACTGAATGAGGTCCAACGGCAGGCGTACACATCCAGCGGGATGCTGCTTGGAAAAACATTGACCTGCTACAATGGCAACTTCTCCAACTGTTCAACATCCAACCTTGTGGTTACGCCCATTTCTCAGAAAGATGTTTACACCTACCTTGGAACCAGCTCAAGCCCTAGCCTCGTTGAAACAAAATTCAATCTTTTAGGTTCCCCAACTCAGATAACTAACTATGACTTCGGCGCAGCTATCCCTCCTGGCAGCAATTTCGTCAGCCGAACGACAATTAATTATGGCTCCTGGAGTGGAAGTTCATGTCAGTTCAATACGAACGGAACACTACCTTGCAATTCCATCACGGTA
The DNA here is from genome assembly GCA_003169715.1 of Acidobacteriaceae bacterium. Lineage (GTDB taxonomy): Bacteria > Acidobacteriota > Terriglobia > Terriglobales > Acidobacteriaceae > PALSA-188. The sequence goes on from PNAR01000096.1 coordinate 1,084, forward strand.
GACGGCACTGGCACAACAAAGCAGGCTCGATACAACAGTTATGATGTAAAAGGCAACTTGCTTACCGAGCAGGACCTGGTAAGTGGCAGCACATATCTGACCAAGCAGTTTACGTATTATCCCACCGGGCTGGTAAACGTCGCGACCGATGTCAACGGTGCACAAACCACATACACAAATGGGGCTTGCAATAGCTCTTTCCCGACCTCTGTTAGCGAGCCTCTTAGTCTCTCGAAAAGCATGACGTGGGATTGCAATGGTGAAGTGCTAACCTCGACCACGGATGAGAATAGTCAGACAACGCAGTACGGGTACCTAAATCAGCAGAGCGTGGCCGATCCTTTCTGGCGGGTTCTCTCAACAAAAGACCCGTTGAACAACACCACCTGGAACATTTATTCTGGCTCCAGCTTGCCCGCGACGCAGGAATCTGTTCTCCTTTTCAACGGCAATGCTTCGACAGTGGACAATCTGACTACGCTAGACGGCCTTGGTCGACCGATTATTTCGCAGAAGCGACAAGCTCCGGGTTCTTCCAACTTCGACACTACTTCTACGACTTACGATTCCGATGGAAGAGCTTCGGCAGTGACAATGCCATGCGTAAAAACAGCCTCACAACCTTGTCCTGCTACTCCGGCGACAACGACTACCTATGACGGTTTGAGCCGTCCGCTGGTGGTTACCGACGGCGGAGGAGGAACTACGTCGTACACCTATACCTTGAATGATGTTCTGCAGACCGTCGGACCCGCGCCGACCGGTGAAAACACGAAGCGCAGGCAAATGGAATATGACGGGCTAGGCAGGCTGACCTCGGTTTGCGAGATCACGACGGCGACGGGTTACACCGCTTGCGGCCAAAATTCACCCCAAAACGGTTACCGCACAAACTACACTGATGACGCTCTGGGAAATCTTACCGGGGTCACGCAGAATGCAAAAGGCTCACCGCAGGAAACGCGTGGTTATACCTATGACGGCTTGAGCCGGCCGACTTCGGAGAACAACCCTGAGACGGGCGTTACAAGCTACATCTATGACTCCGCAAATACGGGAGTCTGCGTTGTAAATAATCCGGGCGACCTGGTGATGAAAACTAATGCGGCAACCGGAGTTTCTTCCTGCTCTGTTTATGATGCGCTTCACCGGGTACTGAGCATCGGACACAACCCGGCTGAGGCAAGCGGTAGCCCCGACAGGTATTTTGTTTACGACGCCGCAACCGTAAACGGCGTCCCCATGGCTTACACCAAAGGACGTTTGGCAGAGGCCTACACCTGCACGTCGGCTGCCCCTTGCACCAAAGTCACTGACTTGGGCTTCGTATACTCCCAGCGGGGAGAAAATCTGGAGACGTGGGAGTCCACGCTGCATTCAGGCGGATATTACCACCCTACGGCTGGAAGCGGGTATTGGGCAAATGGGGGACTACAGACTCTCTGGATGTCCGGGCTGCCAACAATTTCCTATGGCGCGGACGGCGAGGGTCGTACTTCCACGGTGACAGCGAGTTCAGGGCAGAACCCGGTCCCCAATGTCCCGAGCTACAATGCCGCAAGTCAGGTCACCGGGGTGACATTTGGTTCCGGCGACGGCGACGTCTTGACCTTCGATCCGAACACTGGAAGAATGACGCAGTATAAATTCAACGTGAATGGAAGCGCGCAGATCGGTAACTTGGGATGGAATGCCAATAGCACCCTGAAAACTCTCGGCATCACCGATCCGTTCAATGCGGGTGACGCGCAAAATTGTTCTTATGCTTACGACGATCTCTCGCGGCTTGCGAGCACTAATTGCGGATCGGTTTGGGCACAGAGTTTCAATTACGACGCGTTCGGCAACACAACGAAATCCGGCAACAGCTCGTGGATGCCGCTTTACAATACTAAGAATCAGTATCAATCCATTCCGGGATTTACAAATCCGGGGCCGACCTATGATGCCAATGGCGACGTGCTTACCGACAGCTTCCATACCTACACATGGGATGCGGACGGTCACATGACGGCGATTGACTCCATTGGTTTGACCTACGACGGGTTGGGACGGCAGGTCGAGCAGAATCAGTCGGGAACATATTTCCAGATCGTGTATTCCCCAATGGGCAGTAAATTGGCGATGATGAAAGCGCAGACTATCCAGCAGGCATTTGTTCCGTTGCCCGGCGGGGCGACGGCGGAATACTTATCTTGGGGATTGAGCCACTACCGGCATCCAGATTGGCTCGGCAGCGAGCGTCTGGAATCAAGTACAACTCATTCAATCCTGCAAGACACCGCCTACGCACCGTTCGGCGAACCTTATGCAGAACTGAGCGGCGGCAACGGAGAGCTATCGTTCACCGGCCAGAACAAAGACACCGACTGGCTGAACTACGACTTCATGTACAGGGAATACGACCCCAGGCAAAGCAGGTGGATTTCGCCAGATCCTTCTGGCACGGCCGCCGTGGATCCCAGCAACCCGCAGAGCTGGAATCGGTATCACTACGCTCTGAATAATCCGCTGGGTATATTCGATTCTCTCGGTCTGGGCTGCGTCTATTTGGACGCTAACAATCAGGTAGATAATATTCTCGATGGCGACTGTGCCGATCCTAATGATAGCGGTTACTACGTGCCGGGAAGGGTCACTTCAACGAGTTTTGACAACGGAAACTTGTCTGTGGCCTACAATCCGGAGGATCCGAGCGACCCCGGCTTTACGATATTCAAGGACGCGTCGGGCTCAATGATGACGCTAAACTTTGGTCTGAACTTCAATAACAACCTACCCGTCGTCCCTACAATTGGCGCCGCCCCGAAGAAACCGGTCTACAAACCTAGCTGCAACGGACCAGCGTACTGGACTGGCCTGAAGGCTTCTGCAGGAGACTTCTTCCCCCCGCCGGGCGCCGATCCGCTCAGCGATATAGGGGACGCGTTGCGGGATAAAAATGCCCAGCGAGCAGCCATTGGAACTTTGTCCATAGTGGCAAATTCTGCTAGAACCCTTTCTCCCGTGCTAGACGGCGCCGCTGATTTCGTCCCTGTCGCCGGACAACTGTTGCTTGCATACCAAGTAGGCCATGCGCTCTACAAGGGAGGATTGGCTTACAAACAGTCGGTCGACCAGTGTTACGGGAAAGATTAATTCGATATGAGTGACTTAGAGGGTGCACAGGATTCCAGACAATCCACAAAGAAGTGGAGGAAAGTAAACGATTGGTCCTTCAAGGGGCCTCTCATTGTGCTGGCCCTCCTTTTTGGCTTTTTCGATCATATTCTACACTGGGGGCGTGCGCCGTTTGCGGCCGGAGTAGCTATGATAATTCCTATCATTGGCTTTCGGGATTTCTGGAATGAATCGAGATTCTGGGTCACCGTCGCGCTATTGGGCGCACTGCAAATACCACTCGTCATCGCATTGCAACCTCTGACGGATCGATTTGAGTTTCCTTTCATGTTGGCGTTCGGGATATTGGACTGCGCGCTGATGATCGCCGCGATTTCGTGGGTCTGTTTAGAACGCAACGGAAAAGGCGGCTAACTGGAGAGCGATCAAAACGGGATGACTCCTATTCGCTACCGAGCCGTGCAAAAGATGGCGCGATAAGTCCGCGCAAATCGTTACAGCCGATTACCACTTCGCACCGCTCGGGGAGCAGCCTGAAAACTCTGAAAGTTTTTGGGTGGCGCAGCGCCTTCAGCGCGGCGATCCAGATTCAAGAAACAGAAAACGCAATTCCCGAAGGGGACTGCCCTGAATACTACTGGGGCTGAGGCGGCGGAGTCTGCGGCGCCTTCTGTCCCGGATGATCTTCGTAAATCGAATACTGCCCGGCCGGGCGATCCATCTTAATAGTCAAGTCCGTCGCTGGCTGATTAATATCGTAGTCCTGTCCATACGTCTGAAATCCCTTGGCCAGCACTTGAATTCGCAGCTTCCCGTACGGGAGTCCCTCGTAGCTCGCCTTGCCCTCCGCGTCTGTCTTGAGTTCAAGACCGCCATTTCCCTGCTTGTCTTTGCTATTCACCGGATGCAGCACGACCGCCGCATTGCGCAAAGGTAGCCCGTTATCGCCCTTAAGAATTAGGACCGTCAGAACAGATGACGGAGGCTCGGGGCGTTTCTTTCGGGCGAATCCTGGCACGATCAGAACGAAGGTAACAACTATCGCGGCCGAAGCGCACATTCCCCGTGGAAGGTATTTCATAGTTCAAACTCCAGTCGTAACTCATTGATAAATCTAGTGATGCGACGGCTCGGCCCGTGAACTTGACATCTGCCCGCTCATATTCGTATAATTAGCACTCACAAACAAAGAGTGCTAACAATCGTGTTAGTCAAAATAGCTACTCTGCAATCTAACCCAAATTCTAACTGAAACCGAACGAAAGGAGTACGCAAGCATGGCAACTAAGTTTACCCCCCTGCATGATCGCATACTGGTACGTCGCGTCGAGGAAGAAGGAACGACTCGTGGCGGCATTATCATCCCTGACAGCGCAAAAGACAAACCACAAGAGGGAGAAGTTATCTCCGTCGGACGCGGCAAGAGCAACGATGAGGGCAAAGTGTTCCCTCTGGTCGTGAAAGACGGCGACCGCATCCTGTTCGGCAAATATTCCGGCACCGAGATCAAGCTGGATGGTGAAGACTTCATCATCATGCGCGAAGAAGAAGTCCTCGGCGTGGTCACAGGCACCGCCTCAGGCGCAGCGGCCGGCAGCAAGAAAGAAACCGCCGGTTCGCGTCGTTAACCGCAGAGCACGCGGAGTACGCAAAGTAAGAAGAAAAATTTGAAGGTCCAGATTTCCTCGGCGAACTCTGCGACCTTGGCAGTTAAAGCATTTCTAAAAATTAGGAGAAAAAATTATGGCAAAACAAATTCTGCACGGAGAAGAATCGCGACAGGCAATCCTGCGCGGCGTAAACCTTCTTGCTGACGCGGTAAAAGTCACCCTCGGCCCCAAAGGCCGCAACGTTGTAATCGAAAAGAAATTCGGATCACCAACCATAACTAAAGACGGCGTAACCGTAGCCAAAGAAATCGAACTCCGCGATGCCCAGGAAAATATGGGAGCGCAAATGGTTCGTGAAGTCGCCTCCAAAACCTCGGATGTCGCGGGAGACGGCACCACCACAGCAACAGTCCTAGCCCAAGCAATCTACCGCGAAGGCGTAAAGACAGTAGCAGCCGGCGCGAATCCAATGGCAATGAAGCGCGGAATCGAAAAAGCCATCGCGGTTGTTTGCGGCGAAATAGACAAGAAAACCGGCCTACGCGGCAAAGGCGAACTAGACAAACTAAGCAAGCCCGTCACCGGCGACATGATCGCGCAAGTTGGAACGATCAGCGCGAACAACGATGAAACGATTGGGCACATTATTGCCGAAGCGATGAAGAAGGTCGGCAAGGATGGCGTCATCACCGTCGAAGAGTCGAAGACCCTGGAAACCCAGCTCGACGTCGTCGAAGGCATGCAGTTCGATCGCGGCTATCTCTCTCCGTACTTCGTCACTGACCCCGAACGCATGGAGTCCGTACAAGAGAACGCCTATATCCTCATCCACGAAAAGAAGATCAGCAACATGAAAGACATGCTGCCTCTTCTCGAGCAGATCGCCAAGGGCGGCAAACCGCTGGTGATCATCGCCGAAGACGTAGAAGGCGAAGCGCTCGCGACTCTCGTCGTCAACAAACTGCGTGGCACGCTACAAGTCTCGGCCGTTAAGGCTCCTGGCTTCGGCGATCGCCGCAAGGCCATGTTGCAGGACATCGCAATCCTGACCGGCGGCAAAGCCATCACCGAAGACCTCGGCATCAAGCT
>PNAR01000225.1:0-18194 GCA_003169715.1 Acidobacteriaceae bacterium
GCGAGAGATATCTTCTTGAATGCGCTCAAAGAATCATCCTTGAAGAAATCTTAATTCAATTGGACGATGAGTCAGTTCCATACTCTTAAGTTTGATTCTCTAGATTTTCCAGAGGCGAAGCAGATTTCATTCAGCATGAACGGGATTTGAGACAACCATTTAAGACAAAGGCTAGCGCTTCTTCTTCGCCTTCTTTGTCTTCGACTTTCCGGTTTTCAGCGCCTTAGCTTTCGGCTTGTGCTTCGCTTTATTCGCTTTCTTCGGCGGACTAATTTTCTTTTTTTCTTTTTCCGCTTTCGGCGCCGCTGGCGGGGGCGCAGGTTTGGCGGCAACGACTGGAGCCACAACCGCGGCCTCAACTTTCCCCTTCTTCTTCCCCTTGCCAGCCACAGATGCGACCACCGCAGGCGTCGCTTGCGCCGCAGCCGCTGCCGCCTTGGCCCCGCGTCCACGCTTCGTAGGAGGCGGCGGAGGTGGAGGTGGTGGTGGCGGCGCCAACGGCTTCAGAAATTTCATGATCTCGGTATGCGAACGCAGCTTGCCATCGAGCAGCAACATGAAAACTTCATTGGCGATCTTGGGATACTCCGCCATCTGCGGCGTGATGCGCAGTTCCGTCATCTCAAGCAGTGGAACTTTCTTTTGCACTTCCCGCCACTTGGTAAAGAAGTTTTTTATTTTCTGATCAACCGCCTTCTGTCGTGAAGCGACGGCAAGAAACAGAATCATTTCCGGCTGAGTTTCCGACAACAATTTCCAGGTCCGCGACGGCGTAGACGCTTCTTTCCCCGATAGCCGCTTCGCCAACGTTTTCGCATGGTCTTCAATCGTCCGCCAGGCTTCGACCAAATCTTTCCGCGGAATCAGTCTGCGGATTTCAGAAACGTCCTTGTCGCCAAGTTTCGCCGTGAGAAAGTACAACACTGCCGCCGCAGGGTCCGTCGGATAACCCAACTCACTCATCTGCTGCCGGGTTTTCAACAGCTCAGACAGCCCCACCGTATCAACTTTTGCGATCGTCCAATGCTGATCTAATACCTTGAGCCACTGCTCTTTCTCCAGCGCCCGGATAATATTCAGCGGATCATCCTCATAAGCCAACTGCTCGATCTCGCGCCCAATCGCCTTCGAGGTAATGTATTCGATGTACTTGTTTTCTTTTGCGGACTCAAACCGTGCCTGCGTGCGCTCCTCGAGCGGCCAATTAAAACGCGCGGCAAAACGCAGCGCCCGAATCAACCGCGACGGGTCTTCCACGAACGCATAATTGTGCAGAATACGAAGGGTTTTGGTTTCGATGTCGGCCGCGCCATTGTACGGATCCATCAACAATCCGCGCGACCCAGGATTCAGTGACAGCGCCATCGCATTCACGGTGAAATCGCGGCGCCGCAAATCTTCAATGATCGTGGCCGGCGAAATTACCGCAGGCTTTCCGGTTTTTTCATAGCGTTCTGTGCGCGCGCTGCTGATCTCCGCACGAACATTACCCGGCAACACCAGATATAGCGTCTTCAGGTCATCGTCCGCTCCAGACATGGTTGCGCCGGCGCGCTCAAGCTCTTTCTGAAGTTTGAGAGGATTGCCCTGAACCGTGAAATCGAGATCGCGAATGGAGAATCCGCTAATAATGTCGCGAACCGCGCCCCCAGTGAGGTATACGTTCATCCCCGCCGCGCGCGCTGTATCCTGCACCAGCGTTACGCCCCGTTGCTGGTCCGGCGTCAGCCGGATTTCCATCGTATAAATATAGTCAGCCATTCGTTATTCGCGGAATCCCGCCGTCCTCACTGATTTCCACAGGCACAACCCGAGCGAACCCCCAATGGAGAGTTCTTTCGGCGTAAATTGCTCTAACCGCTATACTTATACCTTTAAGGAAGCGCGTGACAAACTACAGAAAATAACACAACGTTGTCAGTTTGGCTACTGGCGAATCGGATGCTTGGAGATTTTCGGCTTGAAAATGAGAGAATTGGGGTGAGACTCGCCTTAAAAGCGGGTTTCCCATCAGCATTCGCAGCTACTCATGCCATCCACCCACAAAAAGGTCGTTGTCCGCAAAATGGACCGTGACACCATCAATGGATACGTCGCGCCCTCCAACTTCGTGAACGATGGCAAGCTCGAACTTCTCAACACCGCCGGAAACGTTGTCAGCATCGAACTCAAAGACATCAAGGTAGTTTATTTCGTCCGCGAGTTCGGAGAGACCGAAGCCCCCAACCGCAAGACCTTCACCACCCGTCCCCGGACCGAAGGCCTGTGGGTGCGCCTAAGATTCAAAGATAATGAAGTCCTCGAAGGCATGATGCCGAACGACCTCTCCGTAAACTTGCCCGAAGGATTCCTGGTGAATCCCCCAGATTTACGCTCTAACACTCAACGCATCTTCGTTCCCAGAACCGCTCTGGATTCCCTAACCGTCCTGTCCGTAATCGGAGCCTCCCGCCGCCAAAGAAAAGCCCCCTCCGACATCCGCCAAGTCCCCATGTTCGGAGAATAATGTTGGGAGAATATGTTGGAGGAATATGTTGGAGGAATAATGTTCGGGAGTATGTCGGGGGAATATTGTGCGGGGAATAATGTCCAGGGAGTAGCTCGACATACCACTCCATAACAATTTGTCCTCCTGAGCGCAGCAGAACGATTCGCTCAAGAATCGTTCTGCGGAGTCGAAGGACCCCTACCATTAATTCGCAAAGTTTAGTGACGGGCGACCTCCCCGCAGAAGTTGACCTCAGACCCGCACAACCCAAACGAGGATGCCCCCTTCTTCGCGTCCTTTGCGAAGAGTGGGAGGCATACTGCCAACACGATAGCCGCCCAAAACAATGTCGCAAGTTACGAACTATTCAGGAAGCCCCATCCCAGGCAGAGACTTTACGATTCTTACCGTCTCCAAACTGACCGTCACAACCTGCCCAATCAGCCGCAAAATGTATTGCGGATCGTCGCTGCGGTTGGGATCGTTGGTGATGCCGCTTCGCTTGTCAGTTGAGACCTGGTATTGGTCAATGACCCATTCCAGGGCGGAGCGGTTGCCGAGGCGGTATTCATAAGTTTCGGGAGGGATTCCGCTCAAGATTAGAAATTGGTTGTAGCTGAGGGTGGTTTTATCTTTGCCGAGGCGCATTTTGGTGACGTGCCAGTCGAGCTTTTCGCCTTCTTTTTCTTTCTTGCTCAGCGAATATTCCGGTTGATGTTCGTAATGTACGTGGATTTCTGCGAGGCGCTGGCCAGCGCGGACCAGGGCGCGAAACAGTTCAGCGTCGCCCTCCCCTTCCGGACCTCCCTCCACTTTGTCATTCCGAGTGGACGCCAGTCCGCGAGGAATCTGCTTTTTGCCGCTGGACGGAACAGCAGATTCCTCACCGGCTGAAGCCGGTTCAGAATGACAAGGGTTAGAGGGTCGGGCGGAAGAAACAAACGGAATGCGCGGCAGTTCGCGGCGGAGGTTGGCGGCGTAGCGCTCGCGATATTCAGGATCGTGCAGACGGCGTAAATGTAGTGGAAGATGTCCCACTTGGTGATGGACGGGTCTGCGTAGCGGACGCGAAATTGTTCGAGCGCCCGGCGGTGATGTTCTGGCGGCAGTTGGTGCCGTCTTCAATCCGAATTGGTACTGTTCCGAATTGCGCAGTTATATATCAGGCACGTATTGCCTTCGCCTTGTATTCGCTGCCTTTTTCCTCTAGCCTCGAGCTGTGAATCGGCGGAATTTTTCAACAGCGAACGCGGAGGTAAACTTTGGTAGGATTCAGGCCAATGCAGACGACGTTTTTTGGGGCTCCCGCCGCGACTAATGGCTTCAGGGACTCTTCCTTCACCAAAAATAAGCACTTGCCTTTACATCGTTGGGTGCCTTGGGTTGCGGGATTTTCAGCTGAATTTGTGGAGGACGCACTTCGGACGTATCTTCCGCCGGGCATATCAAACGCATGGGTGCTGGACCCTTTCGCGGGCGTTGGGACAACCCTGGTGGAATCGTATCTTAGCGGCCTGAACGTAGTCGGCTTCGAGATCAATCCGTATGCTGCCCTTGCGACCAGTATTAAGCTGAAGGCAATGAAGATTTCGGTGCCCGACTTGTCCCGGCAGATTGGAATGCTAGAACGATTCATGGAAAAGGCGGAGGGTGGGGGACTCAAATAAAGGGCGATAACATAGTTGACCTCATGATTTAGTCATACTTTTCACTTCGTTTTCTTTGGTTTACCGAAGTCAAACTTATTCATTCTGGCTGGCATTACGTATACATGTTGAAAATATTCCGCAGTGAATTCGATAACGGCGTCAGCGTCCTCCGGTGTGATCGTTCTATAAGAAGGGTGCGCTCCGCGATTTCCTCCAAGTTTGATTTTGTGAGCCATCTCTTGTAGTGGCGTTGTGATCTTGCCCTGTCCGTGTATCCAATCAATCATTTTGGACAAGACTAAATCGGGATCAGCACCAAGCTGTATGCAGCTGGCTTCCAAGGCACGCCTGCACATCTCAACCGTCGCGTTGTACGCCTTTATCCACCGACAGCGTAAGGCTTCCTGAAAATCTGGTTTGATCTCACTTGGGATCTCATCTGCAACGCGGTCGTCCGGTTTTTCCAATGGATAATGCGTGGCATAAACCCATTGAATACCTGTGCCGGATTGTTTGGATTCGAGAATTCCTAGAATGTAGTTATTGCAGGCGAGGCATTGAGCGCCCCCGATAATCAAGTCTGGCCAACCGCTTCCTGAGCGATATTCATAGGTTCCGGTAACCGTCGGAAAGGCTGCCTCGTGATGACAATGCGGGCATGTGCCCGCGAGCACAAAGCCGTTCGCGTGCATGTTCGACAGCTTCATATCTTTAGGCCAGTCTCTCCCAGGAACAGAAAGTGAACAGCCAATCATCTCCTACACTCTACGGTCTAGCACGGGAACCATATTTTGATAGGGCAATTGCACAATGAATCTCCTTTTGAGTTTTTCATCGGCAACGATTGACGCACTGATCCTACGTTTAGATGAGTCAAGTAAATATTGTCCAAAAAAGAGCGGGAGCGCGCGTCTTAAGATTCTGAAGCCCCAGAGCTTCGACTCGCCCGACTTCGTCAATGCGCGAGGCATTCAAGAGATAAGGGTCGTTTCTGCACTTTGCTCATTCGCTAGGGTTGAGATATTGAGATACAGCATTTTGCACTCGATGAGCGTGTAAGGGTGCGTGTCCTCGTCTGGGTACAAGCTGCGCCAGAGCGCGCCCGATTCAGCAGCCTTCGCGACTCGCCAAAAAGCCTCAGCCGGCTCTTGAGTGGGCACATCGATGTAGGAAAGAGTGACCCCGTCGTCGTCAAGCGGGTTATCAAAAACGAAATATATGCGGATCATTACGAACCTCTTCTACGGATATTTTTATTAACTCACGGATCCTCACCGGACTAGGAAACGTCCGACGCGCATTGCCGCGATTATCATCGTAACGCCAAGGACGGCCTTCAAGTACGACTCATGAGCGAGTGGCTGCCGAATCGAAACACGCTTGCCGTTTATCGTCACTCCGACCAGCCAGCTACCGGCGAGCCTCAGATCGCTTATGGTCGCATGTTCAAGCTGAGCGTGACAGTTTGGGCAAACGACAAGGAGATTAGTTGGGTGGTGGCCAATTTTCGGATCAAGGTGATGTACCTCGAAGTAAGGGTCGCCACTTCGTTTTTCAAAAGTGAAAGAACAGAGTTGGCACTTCCCGTCATGTAATTCCCGAAGCAGGACGCGAATCCCGGACGGAACAACTTCGTGGCGTTCGGCGACCCGTGGCAGTACGGTTGGACGCGGCCGGGGCGTCGAGTCTCCCACAATTCGCAGCAGTTCTTCTCGTGCAACCTCTCGCGGCCGCCTCCTTGCCAGCCGAGATAGCGTCGTTAGCTGCTGTTCGGCTTCCGAATCGGTTTCAGCGACGCGCAGCCCTTGTCGCGCCCTTTGTTGCTGCCGCTCCAGGACGAAACGATCGAGTGCGATCCGATATAGCGACCGCTCCGGATTTTCGGCAGATATGGAGATCACGTCACCTTCGCACACTCCCCTTTTAAGAAACCATTGACGAAGCCCGAATATTCGGTTTTCTTTACCCACCGCGTCGTACGGCTGAAAGGTCAGCGATTTTACTTTCTCTTCATCATCGAAAACGACACGAATTGGGCCCCTGAGCTGGGGGAACAGACCTCTGAACCTTTGAGGTATTGCAAGTAGGCCCTTCTCCAAGCGACTTGCGGACGCGCGAATTGTGAAACGCTGTTGTTCGGGAGCCAACTCTGGGGACCTTCCTCAATACCTCGCCCCACCGAGGCGGGGCATTTAGTCAGTTCCCCGAGAGTTTACAGGCGGCGGACACTGCGTTCAATCCGCCGTCGTCACCCACGCGGGATCGGTTGCGTGTTACCGTCGCACGGTCTGTGAGGGAATACTTGCCCGCCCGCGACGCCCTACGATCCTTTGGACCTACGTACTCTTGCTGAGAGCATGATGCGAGTTGTTCTAGAGCAGCCCATCCGCGCCTTAACTTCACTGGAATCATTCGCCGGATCGGGAATCTATGTTCTTTACTATACTGGCGACTTTAAGGCGTATAAGCCCATCGTTGATAAAAATCAAGATCATTGGGAGGGCCCGATTTATGTGGGCGAGGCGACGCGCAAGGGCGGAAGAAAGGGCGGCGTGCTGGCAGAAGGACCACCCGGCAAAGCAATCTTCGACCGGCTCAGAAACCATGGAGAATCGATCCGCCAAGTATCCAATCTTGACATAAAGGATTTCTGGTGTCGCTACCTAGCCCTAAAAGACTTCTTCATTCCATTGTGCGAGTCATTGCTAATCGATAAGTATGAGCCCCATCTGGGATAAGTTGATTGACGGTTTCGGAAACAAAGTTTTAGGCGGTCGTAGACAACCGTTGCAACAGAAATCAATGTGGGATGTGTTACATCCCGGTCGGCCCGGCGCTGGGATAAGTGAAAACAAGAAATATCCTAATGCGGAAAGCGTCGTAAACCTGATTCAAAAATTCTTCGCCAGAAAACCGGTTCCGCTGATTCCAACCGATCAGGCCGTCGAATCCGCGGAAAAATCGGGCAAAATGCAAAGCAACAGATCTCCCAAAAATTAGAATCCGAATTGCCCTGTGGCGCTGGCGGGGTTGGGGAACGAAACGCAGATAGGCCACGACAACACTTGGGCGAGCCTACTCCGCTCAGATCACGGCACTTAACTCCCGATTCCCCCTCCCCGCAGCACACAGTCACATATGACTGTGCCCCTTTTTGCCCTTCCCTGGTTTTTCTTGTCAAGTACCTAGGAAGTACATGATCCTTGTAAGTCGTTAACACCATTACGAATATAGTTCCGCGCACTGTGGCGCAATCTACCCCTGCAACCTGCTATGCTTGAAATATAGTGAATTTTAACGGCGCGGCTCCTTTTGGGGCCGCGTTTTTTATTGGAGTAAAGGTCTTCATGAAAAAAAATGGCGCAACTATCAAACAACGCAAACAGCGCGGAGAATGGGCGGAATTGCGCTTCATGGCCCGCGCATCCGAGCAGGGACTCCTCGTCAGCAAGCCGTGGGGAGACACCAGCCGTTACGATTTCATCGTTGAACACGCCGGAAAGTTAATGCGTGTCCAGGTCAAGTCCACGACGTTCCGCAGATACCGACAGCGTTCATATATCTGCACGCTCTGCGCTACTGAAGGGCAGCCTTACACCACTGGGCAAATTGACTTTGTGGCTGCCTACATTATTCCCAAAAACATCTGGTTCATTTTTCCCGTAGCGGCGATCTTGAACTATACCCAACTAACCCTGTCGCCACACATGAAAGTTTCAAAGAACGGACCATATCAAGAGGCGTGGCACCTGATGTGCGGTGGCGAAGTCCCTGAGCCTGCGAAACTAGCCACGGAACATTGGCCATTCTGATGATCATCGCATTCCATCATTGAATAGCGCCCAACTTAAAAAGGCTCCGCGGTCTGCCCTAGCTTTGAAGGGTCACGAAGCCCAGTTTCGACGGTTTCCTTCGTGCAACTTCGTGTCCTTCGTGGTTGATTGGTTTTCTGCTACCGAGGCAAACTGACCCACTACCCTAGTTTCGACGGTTTCCTCCGTGCAACTTCGTGTCCTCCGTGGTTGATAGGTTTCGCAACTTGACCCAATACCCCAGGATGCCACTACCTGCTCCCGGTTACGAAGTAAGTTCGGATTGAAACTGACCCGCTGCCAATGCGTGAGAATGTTTGACCGGTCCCACTTTTCGGAATAAACTCGGCCCTTCTGGACGTCCCAATATCAAAAAGGAGATTCATATGCGCTGTTTGCTGAAAGTAACAATTCCGGTAGAGCACGGAAACGCCGCTATTTCAGATGGTTCCCTTGCCAGGACCATAGAGTCAATTCTTGGAGAAATGAAACCCGAAGCTGCCTACTTCGCGGAGGACTCTGGCCAGAGAACTGGTTTCATTTTTTTCGATCTGAAAGAAAGTTCGCAGATTCCGGCCGTAGCCGAACCGTGGTTTCTGGCTTTCAATGCCAAAGTCGAAGTCCGTCCGGCAATGAATCTTGAGGACTTGAAGAAAGCCGGTCCTGGTATCGAGCGCGCAGTGAAGTCATTTGGCGGGAAGCAACGGGCAACCGCCGCTTGAGTCGCATCGAGATCAATCCCCGCCCTGTCTCCCCACAAACGGAGGGCCGAGTACGGGGTGCTCTCGCACTGCATCTATAATCGCTGCATGATGGACGAGAATGATTTTCGCAAACGTGCCGAAAGCAAATTAGAAAGTTTGAAGAAGAGCCTGATGAAGGCCGAAGAATCCGCGGATCTGGAGGTCGAGGATCAGGCCGGGGCGCTTCACATTTCTTTTGAAGACGGCAGTAAGTTTGTGATTTCGGGGAACTCGCCCGTCCGGCAAATTTGGATTTCGGCGCTAGCCACAAGTTTCAAACTGGACTGGTCGGAAGCAACCAATGATTTCGTGTTGCAGAAAACTGGCGAGGGATTGAAGCCGTTGGTTGCGCGTTTAGTCAATCAGCAGTTGGGCGGGGAGACCGTAACTCTCGCGTAAGTTTTGTTGTTACGTGTTTTCATCAGCGTACCCGCTATTCGCGCTCGGCTGCAATTTTTGCCTTAGATGAGTGGCGATCTGCTGACCGTGAAAGCGTCCGTTCTCGATAAAAATCTCATTCGTTCTAGATCCCGCAACAATAACACCGGCGACATAAATTCCAGGCACATTACTCTCAAGCGTCACCGGATCGCACACAGGCCTGCACTGCTCCGACGACAATTCAATCCCCATAGCCCGCAAAAAATCATAGTCGGGGTGATAACCCACGAGGGCGAAGACGAAATCGTTCTTTAGTTCAATTACGCTGGACGGCGTGTTTAGCACGACATAATCGGGGGCAATTTCCTGCACGCTGGTGTTGAAGTATGCGGTAACTTCTCCGTTCTTGATGCGATTCTCGATGTCCGGCAGAATCCAATATTTAATGTGGTTGTGAAGCTTGGGGCCGCGGTGGACCAGCGTCACGCGTGCTCCATGCCGCCAAAAATCCAAGGTTGAAATCGCTGCGGAATTTTTTCCGCCGATGACCAGTACATCAGTATCGAAAAAGGGATGCGGCTCGCGATAGTAATGAAAAACTTTGGGCAAATCTTCGCCGGGAATTCCTAAATAATTGGGCAGATCGTAATAGCCCGTGGCCACGACAAGCTTGCGGGCCTGATAGTCGTAAATGCGTCCGAGGCGGTCGCTCGTCGTAACTTGAAATTCTCCGTCTGCGCCAGAAACGGTTTCGACTTTCTGATACTGGCGAATTGGTAGCCGATAATGCTCGGCGACTTTGCGGTAATACTCCAATGCTTCCTGACGCGTGGGCTTTTGATTCGCGGTGCTGAAGGGAATGTCGCCAATCTCAAGCAGTTCCGGCGTAGTAAAGAACGTCATGTTCGCCGGATAGTTGTAAATGGAATTGACTACGCATCCTTTATCAATGACGACGACTTTGAAGCCAGCTTTTTGCGCCTCAATACCGCAAGCTAAACCGGTGGGGCCAGCTCCAATGACCAGCACATCCACTTGGCTGTCGGGACGAGAATCAACCTGAGCGCGTGGGAGCACATCGGGAATTTCCTTCGCTGCCTCGGAAATTTTGTTAATTGCCAATGGGTCTCGTCCTGAGGTAGGAGCCTCCGCGCGTCTGCAAAGAATGCTGCGGCTCAGGCTCGCGTGCGGACAACGATTTTAGCATGCGGGGATTGGCGGTTGCGTTTGCAGTTCGCAAAGCGAATCAGGAACGTGAACTTGCGGGCGTCACCGTCACAGCTGGGCGAACTTCTCGTTGAATGATGCGCGTCAATTCGTCCTCAGCGGCTTCCAGGTCATATGCCGATTGAAGGTTTAGCCAGAAGCGCGCACTGGTGTTGAAGTACCGGGCCAGCCTCAGAGCGGTATCGGGCGTGATCGCCCTGCGTCCATGCACGATTTCGGTAACCCGCGTTACAGGTACGTGAAGGTCAAGCGCCAGCCGGTTCATGCTCAGTTGAAGCGGCTCTAAGAAGTCCGCGCGCAGAATTTCGCCTGGGTGGATTGGAGAAAGAAGTTTTTGAGACTTGGCCATAGACGCTCTCCTACTGTGGGTCCGTGAGACCGTGATATATCAATGTCCCAACTCCCAAATCGCTAGTGATAGTCGACAATCTCAACATCGTACGCACTCCCTTCTCGCCAAACGAAACAAAGACGCCACTGGTTATTGATGCGAACGCTGTATTGCCCTTCTCGATCGCCATGCAAGGATTCCAGGCGATTTCCAGGCGGCGCCGCCAAGTCTCGCAACTCCGTGGCGCTATCCAATTGCCGAAGCTTCCGGCGCGCGATATGCTCGATGGCCTGAAAACGACGACTCGGCTGCCGAAAGTGAAGTCGCCCGGTTTCCGGGGAGCGGAACGACTTAATCACAATACGGATTGTATTACGTACGGCGTTTAACGTAAACCGCTAAATGTTTAAGGTAGGCTATGCAGAATCGATATGTCGGGGATATTGGAGACTACGTGAAGGTGGCGATCCTCCGGCAGTTGGCTGCCGGAAAGCGGCTTGGCGTCGCGTGGTGGCTGGTCCCCGATGAGGGCCACAACAACGATGGCGGTCATAGAGAATATTCGAGGCGCCCCACTGAGTGGAGACACTTCGACCCCGAACCGTTCGACGAATTATCAAGAATCAACCAACAGCGGGAGCGAACCGTCGCCGCGCTTGAGCTGCATATCCCGAATGCCGTCTGCGTAAGAACTTACGTTCCTTGCCAGATACAACCGTGGTCACAACGGCCAACCGCCCGAAGAGACTGGCTGCAAAATATGAAACTCCAATTCAAGAAATGTGACCTAGTCTTCCAAGATCCCGACAACGGCATTGCCCCGAACGGCTTGAAATCAACGCACAAACGGGCTGGGAAAAGCGTATTCATTAATGACATAAAAGAACTCAAAGAGAGCAATCAGGCGATGGTGATCTACCATCACCACAGCATGCGCAAAGGTGGACATGACGCGGAGCGCCGTTATCTCGCCGGTCAGCTAAACGAGGGCGGATTCCTAGTCCTAGGCGCGCTTCGGGCGAAACCGTGGTCTCCTCGCGCCTTTTTCATTCTCGGCGCGGACGATAGACTTTGGAACGATGAACTTTGCAATCGGGCGCAGCGTATCTCCGAGACTTGGGCTGGGCATATTGATTGGCATCCCGATGAGTCGTTTCGGGTCACGGCCTAATTCCAGCTTGTTATAATTTGCGGTTAGTTCAGTCGCTCAGTCCGTGCAGGAAAACATGATGGCAACCTCCGCCGACAAAACCCGCACGCGCACCGAGTCCGACAGCATGGGACAAATCGAAGTCCCTGCGAACGTTTATTGGGGGGCGCAGACACAGCGGTCGCTTCTTCACTTCAACATCGGGCGAGACATTATGCCGCCTGAACTTATCCGCGCATTTGGGATTCTGAAAAAGGCTTGCGCGCTGGTGAATCAGGATCTTGGCAAGCTTCCGGCCGACAAAGCGAAGCTCATCGGGGAACCTAGGGACAGACGGAACGTTCTCTTAGAAATCAGCTCTTGGGCAGAGACGCTAACTCTCGCGTTCGGCAACAACGGCGAACTTCACGCCGAGGGCGTGCATTCTACAGGATCACAAAAAATGCTCTAGTGCGGCCTTGGATTCAAGAGGCGCTCGACGCGCTGGGGTTCGCGTGCAATGACCTTTAGATAGGCTTGCGTTGGTTGGTCCGGCTCCGCGCGGCCTTGCTCCCAATCCCGGAGAGTGCCTAGGGGGATGTGATAGTGGGCGGCAAATTCCTCTTGTGTCAAGCCGAGGGCGCGGCGAATGATTTTCGCCTGCGGCGTCCGCTTCATCCGCTCAAGATCGCCGTGGGTCAGCGGTTGCGCGTCGCTGTCGCCGCGAGCAGCCGCATCGATGGCCTCGGGCGTCATGCGCCTAAGCGTTTTTTTTGAAGTAGTCGTCTTGCTCATATTGTGTTGCCCTTCGAGCTGAAATAATGCGGATGCATTCCTCGCGCTCGGTATAGGCCGCAAACAACAAAATGTTTCCCTCGGCCATGCCAATCATGACAAAACGCTCTTCGCCGTAGTCGGCACGGTCGTCGAGGCGCTCGATGGCAAACGGATCGCTGAATGCCGTCTTTGCCAAGTCGAAGCTCACGCCATGTGCGCGAATGTTAGCTGCGGCCTTGGCCTTGTGCCATTCAAATTCCAATTTTCATAATACTACGGGATATCAGTAGTGTCAAACTGCGCAGTTTTATCGAAGCGTTAGCTCAGCCTAATTCTCATGTTCGGCAACGACGGCGAACTTCACGCCCAGGGCGTGCAGAACGGAATTAATAGTCTCAAAGCGTGGGTGTGTGCCTGCACTCAGGGTTTTGTACAGGCTCTCCCGGCCTAGACCTGCGTCTTTGGCGATCTGCGCCAGGCCTCGTGCTTTGGCCACGTTGCCGAGCGCCGCGACGAATACTTCGGGGTTTGGGTCTTCGGCGGCCGCGGAAAGATATTCCGCAATGACCGCACCGTTGTCGAGATATGCCGCCGCGTCGAATGGTTTGTAAGTTGTTTTCTTTTTCTTCATTATTGTTTCGCCCTTTTTAGTTCGCGAGCAGTGTATCCGATTGGATACTTCCCGGCAAAGTGGTGGCGCTAATACTAGCGTTTTGAGCGAAAGCGTGGAATGATAAAAGTCGAGAGGTCGCCGCTGTTTACACAGAGGGACGAGCAAATGGTGTCGGCAGCATCTCATCCCACCCTTGCAAAGAACGCAAGGATGGGGCACCCTCATTTCGTTTTGGGAAAAGAAGAACAAAGGATAATACAAGGGTCGGCCAGCCCCGTTATCGTCCCAGACCTCATCATGTCAACTCTCTTACCGAACCCGCTGCCCCAAACCCAAGTGAAGACTCGCACCGAATCCGACAGCATGGGGCAAATCGAGGTCCCGGCCAACGTCTATTGGGGCGCACAGACGCAGCGGTCGCTTCTGCACTTCAACATCGGGCGAGACATTATGCCGCCTGAACTTATCCGCGCATTTGGGATTCTGAAAAAGGCTTGCGCGCTGGTGAATCAGGATCTTGGCAAGCTTCCGGCCGACAAAGCAAAGTTGATCGTGCAGGCTGCTGACGAGGTTATCGCGGGCAAACTGAACGACCAGTTTCCTTTGCGTATTTGGCAGACTGGGAGCGGCACACAGACGAACATGAACGTCAATGAGGTCATCTCCAATCGCGCCATCGAGTTTGCGGGCGGGGAGATGGGATCGAAGAAGCCGATTCACCCGAATGACGATGTCAACATGTCGCAGTCGTCGAATGACACGTTTCCCACTGCCATGCACATCGCGGCGGCGGAGCGGGTGAAGAACGCGCTGATTCCCGCGATCAAGAATGTTCGGGCTGCTATCGCGGCCAAGGCTGACGAATTCAAAGATGTGGTGAAGATCGGCCGCACGCATTTGCAGGATGCCGTGCCCCTGACGTTCGGACAGGAGTTCGGCGGCTGGGCGTCGCTATTAGAGCGCGACATTAGGCGTCTGGAGCAGGTTCTCGACGGCCTTTACGACCTTGCCATAGGAGGAACCGCAGTAGGCACGGGGCTCAATGCGCCACCAGAATTCCCAGAACGAGCTGCGAAGAAGATCGCCGAACTCACAAGGCTTCCCTTCCGTTCACATCCCAACAAATTCGCGGCACTCTCGGCGCACGATGAGATTGTGTTCGCCCAGGGCGCACTGGAAACGCTGGCCGCATCGTTCATGAAAATTTCGAATGACATTCGCTGGCTGGCTTCTGGTCCGAGATGTGGGTTGGGCGAACTTTCTCTTCCGGAGAACGAGCCCGGGTCTTCAATCATGCCGGGCAAAGTAAATCCCACGCAGTGTGAAGCAATGACCATGGTGTGCGCCCAAGTTCACGGCGCAACGGCCGCTGTGGGGTTCGCAGGCTCGCAAGGCAACTTCGAACTTAACGTCTTCAAGCCGGTGATCATTTACAACTTCCTACATTCGGTCACTTTGCTCACCGACGCTTGCCATGGATACGTCGAATACATGATCAAAGGTATCGAGGTTGATCGCGCCAAAGTTGACTGGTACGTCAAGAACTCACTGATGCTGGTAACGGCGCTCGCCCCAAAAGTCGGATACGACAAAGCCGCCAAGATCGCCCACACCGCGCACGTTGAGAAAACAAGTCTGCTCGAAGCGGCGTTGAAACTTGGGTATTTGACGGCGGAAGAATTCGATCAACTGATGAAGCCGGAGAAGATGACGAGATCTTAAGCGCAGGCGGTACAATTCCTGCGTGCTCCGCAATCTAGCGGCTATCGTCTTGTTGTTCCCGGCCACGGTTCACGCCGCCGATCTAAACACAGAACATGCGAACCGCGAAAAATTCATTGCATGACAAACCATAGCGCATTCGCGACTTATCCCAGCCTTAGAGACCGCGTCGTTATAGTGACCGGCGGTGCGGCCGGTATCGGTGAGGCGATTGTAGAAGCCGGTGTTAGGCAAAACGCACGTGTGGCATTCATTGACTTTCAGGATTCAGCAGCGAAGCAGCTCATGGAGAGGTTAGGAGCATCTGGCGCTGGGCGTCCGTTCTATTATCACTGCGATCTCACCGACATTAGCGCCCTGCAAAAAACAGTACAAGAAATTCTTAATACTTTTCAAACTGTCGATGTACTCGTGAACAACGCCGGCAACGATGCCCGCCATTCGATCGCGGAAGTTACGCCTGCCTACTGGGACCAGTGTGTGGCAATCAACCTGAAACATCAGTTCTTCATGGCCCAGGCAGTTATTCCAGTCATGCGAAAGAGTCGCCGAGGATCCATTATCAATATGAGTTCCATAGCCTGGGCAATCCCTTCCACTAATGCCGCCGTTTACGTCACGGCAAAAGCCGCCATCGTTGGCATGAGCCGCACGCTTGCTCACGAGGTTGGCGTGGATAATATTCGCGTCAACTGCATCATGCCAGGAGCGATTCTTACCGAGCGGCAGCAACGGCTTTGGTTCACGGAGGCTTATAAGTCCGAAATACTGGCAAGCCAAGCGCTAAAGAGAATGATTCTTCCCGAAGAAGTGGCGCGCCTCGTCCTTTTTCTTGCAGCGGATGACAGCTCAGCGATCACAAGTCAGAGTTACGTGATTGACGGGGGATGGGTCTAGCCGTTCGCATCGCTATCAAGGCGAAATTGTGAGCGAAATATCAAGCGATGTCTTGTCCTCACGCGTCCGGTTGCGAAAACAATCAACCACGAAGGACGAAGTTCCACGAAGGAAACCGTCGAAACTGGCCTCCAAACTGACCCACTACCAAACGTTTGACGAGCGCGATATTCGCTGCAGACCGGGCGAGGTGAGGGTGGTTGGGGTCGCGCAGATGTGTCCAAAGAATGGACGCGAACCTGGTCGCCTCCGCTCTCCAGAAAGCAATTTGCTCCTACATGGACTGCAATGTCATCAGGGTCTCCAGTAAGTAGTACTGGCCGTAGATGAGCATTCCATCCTGGGGTCGGGTGCCGCTGCCATGCCGCAGGATTCCGAGAGGAGAATAGTCGCCCGGATAACTCGGGGTCAAGTAGCGGTCTATCAGCGAATGGGTGATTCGTTCTCCTTCTTCCCGGTAGGTTTGCGCCTTCTGCGGGTCTTGCGTTACAGCGGAGAGTTGCAGCAATCCGTCCGCGATGATCGCTCCCGCTGATGTATCGCGGTTCCTGTACATCACGCCTTCATCCGCGAAGTCATACCAGGGAACACCGTCTTCCGGCAACTCGCGAATCACGAAGTCAGCAATCTCCTGCGACGTTTGCAGGAATCGCGGATCATGAGTTTCCCGGAATGCGACCGTAAATCCGTAGAGCGCCCAGGCCGTGCCTCGCGACCAGCTCGTCTCCAATGAATAACCCTGGTGAGTGTGATAGAAGACGCGCTCGCCGGGCTTGGCATCGTTGGGGAAGTTAAATGGGTCGTTGTTCGGGCTGCCGCCGTGCAGGTCGAATCCCTGGCGGTTATCGCCCGGATTGTAATGAACAGATTGAATGATTGACCCATCCGGACGCACCAGCCACTCCGCAGCGCGCAAAGCGTGTTTCACCGCAATGTCGCGGTATTTGGCATCGCCGGTTTCGCGGCTCGCCCACCACAGGATTTGGAGGTTCATCATTGTGTCAATGATGGTGTCGTCTCCACCCGGACCCCAAGCCGGGATTAATTGGGTGACCGGATTGAACATGCTGACGAGCCTGTCCGCCGCGCGCAGTCCGCTGGCGCGAAGAGTGGGATCGTGCGTCTGCTCGTATCCGGCAACCGAGGAGTAGAAATAGAGGAAGCCCGCGTCGTGGTTCTGGGCGGCCTCCGCCCCCAACATGTGCGACGTCCATAATTCCGCCCAATGGCGATATTTTTCGTCGTGGGTGCGCGCGTACATCTTCCACAATTCGCCGGTCCAGAAGCCGCCAGTCCAGAAAAATCCTTTTTGCGGGTTCCAATTTCCTGTCTGGTTGTCGCCGTCGGTAAAAAAGCCGAAACCACTTTGTGCGGTTACGCTTCCAGTAGAGTTGGCGGAAATAATCGGTTCCCACTTCGTTGCGGTACGGTCAATTTCTCTTTGCAGTAAATCGAGGGCCTGCGCGTAGGTGCGCGAATTGCCGGCATGCTGCGTATCCGCAGGAGGCGCCTGTATCTCCGGCGCGGTCGAGAGAATTTTTACACTTACAGGAGACTTCATCCGCGCCGCCACCTGTTTCACCAGATTGATTAATTCGTCCTGGCTCGTGACGGCGTCAGCACCGGCTACGCGCGCAACGTAATCACGCATTTCGGGAGCGGTGCCAACCGGAACGGGATCGTTGGAGCCTTCCTTGTCCCAGGCGGCCAGGGCATACCAGCTCGCCGAGCCATTCTTCAGAGGGAAAGTGACAAGGTAATCCTTTGCGTCTTCATTCGCGGCTGCCTCCGTTCTCAGCGTCATGATGACTGCAAGCCCCAGGTTCGTCCCCTTCATGATCGGGGATGTTGCTTTGTCGCCGCCCTCAACCACCTGCTCGCCCCACATAGCGAGCCATGCGGGATCTTCAGCAGAACTTGAGCGGAGGGCTGGGATATTCTGCTGGCGGGTCAATCCCGTGGCAAACACAAGGTCAGCGGCATTGTCGGAGGAGATCGTCTGCGTGAAGCCTCGCTCACCCGCCCACTGCGTGATCCGGCACTTCAAATTGACGCTCTTGCCGCCGATCTTCCAGCCTTTATAGGTCAACTCGACGATTGCCCGCACAGGTCCCGTCGAGATGATGCGCCAATCGCGGCTATCCACATCTGAGACGTGGACGGCCGTTCCGTTCGCCCAACCTGCAACGGCTCCGATTCCGAGAGCATCGGCTACCAGGTAAATGTCTCGCCCATCAGGGGAGGCGTTGTGGTAGATGTATCCCGGCGTCGCATACCTTTTCAGCTGAAGGCTGGGCCGGGTTTTACCGTACAGGTCTATGGCGTTGCGCTTATCGGAATAGAGACGAAAAGCATTTCGCTCCGACTCCCAACCCATGCCGTCAATCTTTTTTGTGAATAGCGCATCAGTTCGAGGAGGATAATC
>PNAR01000225.1:18270-20778 GCA_003169715.1 Acidobacteriaceae bacterium
GGGAGTTCGGTTGTCTTCAGGACAGCAGCATCCTCTTCTCGCGTGGCCGCGTCACTGGTGGTGACAATTTGCGATCCGGCGTAAAAGTCTGGAGCGATCTTCTTGAGCTCGGGAATTGAGAGAACGATATCTTCGGCTGGACGGTTCAGGTCTGTCGGATTCGTGATCGCGAGCTTGATGCACTTGAGGTGGGACTCGGCAAGGGCTGAACTTCCTAAAAAACAACACAATGCCGCGGCACACCAGGCTAGTTTATCGAGTTTGTTCATCACGATTTGAAGCCCATAGTGCAGTTTGAAAAAATCCCGCACCTATTTTCGGCTCGCTTCGAGACCAGAACCGGACTTGGAGAATTCCGGCTGCACATTCACGACGCCAAACTGGCGGTCTTGCTTTTCGCGGTGCGCAGCCATCGCCCACAGAAAGCCGATTCGATACCCCGGCGCCGCCACATTGGGATGATATCCGCGGGGCATCAGTACTGCATCGCCATCGCGAACGATTGTGGCCAGTTCCGGCTCGTTCGTGTTCGTGTATACGAACTGAATGCCAAAGGCAGGAGCGGGCATATAGATATAGACGTACATCTCTTCGAGCATGGCGGCGTGTTCATGAGGAGGCCAACTGGTCCAATTTCCGGGATCGGAGATGGTCAGGCCGGCCACAAGCCTGCCGGCTTGCACATTCTTCCCGAGCAGGATGTTCAAATCACGGGTGGTCGCTGCGCCTCCTGCAACGAAATGCAGAGAGTCGTCGTTTTTGATGTCCGCATAGTACACAACTTGCAGCGGGTACTTCCCTTCCATTTCCGCCGAGAACTCAGCGACATCGGCGGTGGAATGGGTCTCCATCCGGATGTTGGAGCCGCGAGGGACATACATGGAATCACGCTCGGCGAGCACGAAGCTCTGATTCCCAACTCTCACGGTTACGTCGCCGGAAAGACAGATTAGTGCAGTTTCGTGATCGCCGTTGTTGAATTCCACCGCAGGTGTGGATTTATCTTTATCTAATTTATCTTTATCTATATCTAACAGAGTATCTATATCTAACAGAGTCCGCGCATAGCAGAGGTGCTTCATCGTGCTGTTTTGCGGAGTGATGCAGACTTTTCTACCCTTATGTGCGTTCGTCCGGCGGAAGATGTTGCCCTCACGCGGAACCGGATCGTTAAAAGCAGCAACGCTCATCCTCTACTCCCTTCGCAAACCGCGCAGTGCGTCAAGTTAAGTTCTCTGGTGCGACTATTGCTCCGCTTTTTTAACCTTCACAACAAAGTAAAGCATAGGGGCTTTTATGTTTTTCATCCAGTGAGGCACACCGGCCGGGATTACGATGACATCTCCGGCCGCGACTTCATGAGGATCGCCGCCTTCTATGGAGGTTCCTCTGGGCTCGTCGGGATTTGTCATCGTCTCGCCGATGACTTTGCCGCCCATTATGATCGTCGCGCCGCCCTCGACGATGTAGAAAACATCGGTGAACCTTGTGTGCACCTCGACGGATCCCTCTTCGGTTCTTTGGGCAGTCATCACCTTGTAGTTGCTGGAGTTGACCAGGGTGCCTCCCTTGGCGAAAGAGGCCATCACTGCGTCCTTCGAAAATACTCTCACTTCGGGATTTTCAGACGATGGAGCGCTCGTACTGGCGTTCTGCATCTGGCACACTGCGGATGCGGCAAACATAGTTGCGGCAAACGTGGCTGCGCCTAGAATAACGACGAGTATTCTTGATCTCATTCCGCTTCCCTCCTTCTTGGATTGAACGGTGACGCCCGCGGCACGAACCGACTATCGCTGCGGCCGGGAGATTCCAGTGTACGGAAACGAGAAGCAAAAATCCGGATCGCAACGCAAGGCATCGCTATCAACGGGAGTGTGTCACTTTCAATCCAAACTCACTTCGTAACCCGGAGCAGGTGGTGGCATCCTGGGGTATTGGGTCAAGTTGCGAAACCAATCAACCACGAAGGACACGAAGTTGCACGAAGGAAACCGTCGAAACTGACCCACTACCGTATCAACAACAGCAGGTTCAATTTCACAACGGGACAAAGTTACAGGCGCGTCCGAATGGATTTGATAAAAGTCTTATCCTTTGGCACGGTGAATGACGAACCAGATGTCAACGCGCGGCTGGCGTTAGCGGCGGGTGCACGATTGATTAAAATCGAGCGGCTTCGCATGGGTGCTGATGAGCCGTTTGCCCTGGAAACCTGTTATTTGTCGGCTGCGGACGTTCCCGGCCTGAATCGCAGCGCATTAGTGAGTGGTTCATTGTTTTCCATCCTGCAACGCGACTACGGAGTTCAGCTTTCCTACGCGGACGAAGAGGTGGATGCAACAGCGGCAGATTCCAAGACCGCTCATCTTCTGGATATTCCGCGCGCCCTACCTCTGTTACGAATTCGCCAGGTAATCTTTTCGACAAAAGCCAAGGCGACCATGTACGTGCTGGGACTGTACCGTTCAGATAGGCACACCCTTCGATAAGAGAGAAGGCTTTGTC
>PNAR01000215.1 GCA_003169715.1 Acidobacteriaceae bacterium
TTTATCTTTGCCGCCGAGGATCAAATGTATATTTGCCGGAAAAGATTCGATGGCTTTGATGGTCGCGTCAACGTTGGTTGCCTTTGAGTCATTATAAAATTCCACGCCGCGAATCGTGGCGACGTATTCTAAGCGATGCTCTACCGCTTTGAACTCGCCGATGGCTTTGCGAATCTTGGCGGGAGAGCAGCCCATGAGCATGCCTGCCGATGCTGCCGCAAGGACATTTTCGACATTGTGCGAGCCCTTTAGCGAAATTTCGTTCAACGGGATAATTTCTGTTTCATTGCCCGCGTCCCGAAAAATGATGTGTCCATCGCGCACAAAAGCACCTTGGTTCACTTCTTTCTTTCGGCTGAACCAAATAATTTGCGAGTTGACGCGATCCGCAAGCCCCACGCATGCGGAATCATCCGCGTTCAAAACGGCGAAGTCATTTTGTCGCTGGTTTTCAAAGATACGAGCTTTCGCAGCGGTGTACGCTGCGAATGTACGATGGCGATCCAGATGGTCCGGCGTGACGTTCAAGATCACTGCGATGTAGGGCCTGTAGCTTTGAATCGTTTCAAGCTGAAAGCTAGAGACTTCCAGCACGGCGACTGTCTCTGGGGTGGCATCGTCCACCAGCGATATTGCGGGGGTGCCGATATTTCCGCCAACGACGGTATGAAAACCGCCCGCGGAGATAATGGTTCCGGCCAGCGCTGTTGTGGTTGTCTTGCCATTCGATCCCGTGATGGCAATCATGCGTCCGGGGAAAAATTGAGCTGCGAGTTCGATCTCGCCAATCACACTCTCGTCCATGGCGCGGGCCTGTTGCAGAAGCGGTGCGTCGAAAGGAACGCCGGGGCTTACGACGATCAAATCTTGTTCCCTGAAAGTGCGCTCGCCATGTCCTCCGGTTTCGACGGCGATGCCGCGATCCAGTAACAGAGAAAGTTCGTCGCCGAATTGCTCCCGCGGCTTCGAATCCGAAACCGTGACATGAGCTCCTCTGGATTTCAGGAACAGCGCTGACGCGATGCCTGATTTGCCAAGGCCGACGACTAATACATTTTTATTGGCGACTTCCATAAAATTGTCGAGCTTCGCTCGACTGGGCAGACGAGGGCGGCTGTCCGACGTGAGATTTCCACGTGATTATCTTAGCTTTAATGTTGTCAGGGCGAACAAGGCAAATACTAAAGACGCGATCCAGAAACGGACGATGATTTTGGATTCGGACCAGCCCAATAACTCGAAATGATGGTGAATTGGCGCCATCTTGAAAATACGTTTTTTCCGCAACTTATAGGAACCGACTTGCAGAATGACGGAAAGGGCTTCGATCACGAAAACTCCGCCTATGAACGGCAAAAGCAATTCCTGCTTAATCATCACGGCGACGGTGCCAATTGCGCCGCCTAACGCCAGCGATCCGACATCGCCCATAAAGACTTCGGCGGGATGAGCGTTGTACCAAAGAAACCCAATCGAAGCGCCGACCATCGCACCGCAAAAAATTGTGAGTTCGCCAACTTGAGGCATACGTTGCAATTCAAGATAGGTCGAGAACGTCGCATGCCCGCTGACATAAGTCAGCACGGCGAGAGCACCTGCGGAAATGACCGTGCAACCAATTGCTAGGCCATCCAGTCCATCAGTGAGGTTCACTGCGTTGCTGGAACCGACGAGCACGATGACAACGAACCCTACGAAAGGAAGAAATGCCAGCGGCCACAAACCGGGATGTTGCAGAAGCCGGTCAACAACCAGGTCAGGCTGAAATTGCTTAAAAAACGGTACTTGCAGGCGGGTTGAATAAATTCCCACGTTCTGCATTGCGATGAGTGCGACGGCGACCAGGATACTCGCCAGTACCTGGAGTCCGAGTTTCGCTTTCGCGGTTAGTCCAAGGTTTCTGCGGTTCACTACTTTTGTATAGTCATCGGCGAAGCCGATTGCACCGAAGGCGCAGGTGGCGAAAACTGCGATCCACACGAAACGGTTGCTGAGATCTGCCCACAGCAAAGTCGGAACAACAATCGAGATGACAATGAGAAGCCCGCCCATAGTAGGCGTGCCGGCTTTTTTTTGATGGGCCTTCGGGCCTTCCTCGCGGATGTATTGGCTGATCTGAAATTCGCGGAGCCGATTAATTACTAAGGGGCCGACAATGAGCCCCGTGAAAAGCGCAGTCAGACTGGCGAACGCGGTGCGAAACGTTAAATAACGGAAGATGCGAAACGGCGGGAAGTAATGAAACAGTTTGAGGTATAGCAACCAATAGAGCAATTAGCCTCCTGCCGGCTTTTCTTTATTTGTGCTGAACGAGCGGCCCAGCCATTCGTGTCTTCCATATTTCTAGAGCGCGTTCAAGCTGCACACCCCGAGAAGCTTTCAACAACACCACGTCTCCACCCCGCGTTTCACGAGCCAGCCAGTCGCCAGCTTCTTCAGCGGTGCTTACGAACTCCGCGTGCATCCCTGCTTCTCGTGCGGATTCCACCATGGGCTGCGCCAATCCTCGAACGCCGAGCAGCACATCAATTTTTCGTGCCGCCATGTGACGGCCTGACACTAGATGCGATTTTTTTGCTGTGACGCCCAGTTCAAGCATCTCGCCAGCCACAACAATTCGGCGTTTCGCCGGCATATCGGCTAAAGCATTGACCATGGCTTCCAATGCCTTCGGATTCGAATTGTAGCAATCGTTGATCACAGTGATGTTACCGAGTTGAATGACCTCGCCACGCTTTGCCGGCGCCGTCAGGTTCGAGAGGGCATTTGCGGAATCGAAAAGGGTAACGCCGCACTCTAATGCGACAGACGCGGCTGCCAGCGAGTTGAGAACGTTGTGAGAGCCAATCAGGGGCAGGCGAGCTCTTTTTCGTTGCCCTGCGGCCGTTATATCGAAAGTTGTTCCCTCGGCGCCCTGCGACTCGATATTCTCCGCACGAACGTTTGCCGATGGACTGGTTCCGTATGTCACGACTTTTCCCTGAAACGATTTTGCGAATTTTGAAACCAACTCATCATCAGCATTCAATATGGCGACTCCATGAGACGGCAGAGAGTCAATGAGTTCTCGTTTGGCGCGGGCGATTCCCTCGATTGAATCGAAGAATTCCAGATGGACCGGAGCGACGTTGGTGACAACGCCGATGTCCGGATGCGCAATGTTGGCGAGAGCGGCAATTTCTCCCGCATGAGACATGCCCATTTCGATCACTGCGATGTCGTGCTCGGGCTCGAGCTTCAACAGCATGAGGGGCAATCCGAAGTGATTGTTGAAATTTCCCTCAGACTTGAGCACGTGGAATTTCGTGGAGAGCACGTGAGCTATAGCTTCTTTGGTGGTAGTTTTCCCGGCGGAACCCGTAACTGCCACCAGCCGTTTTCCCCAGAGCCGGCGAACGGACGCCGCCAGACTCTGTAAAGCGAATAACGTGTCATCTACCAGCAAAAGATTTGCATGATTTAGATATCGCGCTGCCTGGTCTTTGTGGACTACAGCGGCAACCGCGCCTTTTTCAAAGGCCTGCTCAACGTAGTCATGTCCATTCAGACGCTCGCCGATGACAGCGAAGAAAAGTTCGCCGGGGCGAATAGTGCGGGAATCAATGGAGTATCCAAGAGCGACGGCCTCGCTATTGGCGGTGCTATCCGAAAAAATGAATTCGGCGATGCGAGAAAGAGGCAGTTTCATGGATTGTTTCGAATGGCTTTGGCGGTTTCGCAAACGTATCCGAGTTCCTGGAGGGATTCGCGTGCAATTCCCACATCATCAAACGGGATTATCCGGTCTCCAATGACCTGAATTTTTTCGTGCCCCTTGCCGGCGATTAGCACAATGTCACCTGGTCTCGCCTCGTGAATTGCAATCGCGATTGCGCGGTTGCGGTCAGGCTCCATTTTATAATTGGCATTGCATCGCTGTAGTCCCACGACAGCGTCGTTCATGATTG
Organism: Acidobacteriaceae bacterium; assembly: GCA_003169715.1. Taxonomy (GTDB): domain Bacteria; phylum Acidobacteriota; class Terriglobia; order Terriglobales; family Acidobacteriaceae; genus PALSA-188. The sequence continues at coordinate 3,948 of PNAR01000215.1, forward strand.
CCAGCGGATCTTCCGAGCGCGGATTATCGGAAGTCAGCACGACCAGGTCACTGTTGCGGGCGGCGGCTTCTCCCATGAGAGGGCGCTTTGACCGATCGCGATCGCCACCACATCCGAAGACGGTAATCACGCGGCTCTTTCCTGCTTCGACGAATTCGCGCGCTAACGCTGTGAGATTGCGGAGTGCATCGTCGGTGTGGGCATAATCCACAACCACGGTGAAAGGCTGCCCACAATCCACGGGCTCGAAGCGTCCAGGAACGTGGGATAGATTTGCGACGCCTTCTGAAATGGCCGCTGGCTTGGCGGAGCGAGCGTAAGCCGCAGCCGATGCCGCGACAATGTTGTACACGTTTACTCTTCCAATCAGCGGAGAGAATAGCGGGATGGTTCCTTCCGGCGTAATCAGATGGAAACGAGTCCCGCGCAGGCTCACGTCAACTTTATCCGCATGAAAATCGCCCTCTGCAAAACCATACGTGACGACATCGGAACCTAGACGTTTGCTGACCCCGGTTAGCTTTCGACCGTAAGGGTCATCAATGTTGAGCACTGCGACGCGCGGCGGATCGGTCCCACACCCTTCAAACAAGATTTGCTTGGCGGCAAAATATTCGTCCATGGTGTGGTGGTAATCCAGGTGGTCGCGGGTCAGATTCGTGAACACCGCACAATCAAAAGGTATTCCATAGACTCGCTGCTGGGCCAGTGCGTGCGAAGATGCCTCCATGACCACTTCAGTGGTGCTGTGACTAAGTGCATCTGCGAATATTGAATTCAATTCGAGAGATTCCGGCGTGGTATGAGGCGCAGGAAGCACACTGCCAGCGACGTGATATTCGATGGTGCCAATGAGGGCCGTTTGACGACTCGCGGCTTTTAGAATGGATTCCAACAGAAAGGCGGTCGTACTTTTTCCATTGGTCCCCGTGATGCCCGCAATTGCGAGTCTTGTGGCGGGATGTCCGTAAAAATTCGCGCTTAATCTTGCGAGGGCGCGCCTTCCGTGCGGCACCTGCGCCCACGCTGCGTTCTTTCGCGGTTTCTCTGTTGCTGAATCAGTGACAATGGCGACCGCTCCGGCGGCGATTGCGCGATCAATGAACCGATTGCCATCGCTGGACTCTCCGTGCATTGCCACGAATGTATCTCCCGGCTTGATTTTGCGGGAATCATATTGCAATCCGCTAATTTGAGGATTGCCGGTTTGGAAAAGAACTTCCGCGCCGTCAAGCAGTTCGAGGAAAGTCATTGCATCGATTCTAGTGCAGGCGAGCGCTGAGCAAGGTTGTCGTATGTGGTATGTGCCGCAAGACAGCGTAGGCTAAGCGGCCACCTCTGATAACCGTCCTGGCGGCAGACGCTCGATTGTGTCCTCTTTGCCGGTATCAATTGGAACCACCACCCATGCGGAGTCGTACACGAGGTCCAGAGCAGTTTGAGTCCATTCATCGGTGTTAAGACAGCGCGAAGGACTTCGTCAAGGCTGACATCGAAGTACTTTTCGTCTGCGGTAATCTGCGGAACCATGAAGAAGGTATTGGATGCCATGTTGTTGACCTGCGCGGCAGGGTTGCCAAGCAGAAAGGGGCGATACCTGCCCAGATCGCGCTCGCCTGGCTGCTTGCGCAGAAGCGGTGGATTGCGCTATTCACATTCGCTTTTTGCGTTGCGGTACACGGCGTCGGGAAGTTCCTCTCGGTTCTATTCTGGTTGCTTCTACTGGCGTTCCTTTTGCTCGACGGCATGGTCATCGGTAAGGTGCCGGCCCCTGTAGCTGGGTGGGAGATCTTTGTCACCGGGTTGGTCGCCTGGTACATTGCCATGGCGACGTTGGCGAACACAGTTTACAAGAGGAAGGTTCTGCCGCTTTCTTAACTTGCGTTGTGCGATGCCGCAGTTTCCGACGGCCCGCAACAACGAGTCACAGATCTCTACGGGTAGGATCGCCAGGCAGAAAGGGGCGACACCTGCGCAGATCGCGCTCGCTTGGCTGCTTGTGCGGAAGCCTGGATTGTTTCCATCTCCGGGGACGGCCAAGTTGTCTCGCCTCGACGAGAACATTAGCTCTGTCGAAATCAAACTTACGTCAGACGACCTGCGAGAAATCGGCAGCACGACCTCGAAAATCACGGTGGAGGGTGATCGTTATCCCGAACGCCTGCAGCGAATGACCGGGCTTTAGTAGGCTTCAGGTTGGCACATTTGTCACGGCGAACGCTAATTAACGGTGAGGTTAAGTGTTCCTGAAGCGCTCCCACCGGGTGACGGATTGACTACCTGGATGGTCGCGGTTTGGTGGGTTGCCAGATCTGCCGCCGGAATTGCTACGCGCAGAAGGCCTCCGTTCACAAAGACAGTTGTCCGCGCCGAGCCATTCCACATTGCGACCGCACCGGGAACGAATTGGGATCCGGACAGGGTAAGCCAGGTGTTGCTGGCGGGAGCCGTTACGCTGGGCGAGGCGCTGGCAACCGACGGCACGGGATTGGGAGTCAATGAGCGCGGCAGCACCGCGAATCCGCGCAATATCACAACTTGGGGTGTCCCCTGGCCAGAAAAGTCCACAGATGTTCGGAACGCAAGGCCGTCGGCGCCCCAGCGAATCAAGTCGTTCGCGTCGCTGGGCGGCAGGATCATCGTTCCCGCGGGAGTGAAATGTGAAGCGTCAAAAGCCTCGATAGAGGTTGTGTCCGTGCTGAAGTTGTTCTGCGTCATGAAGAAGACGCGGTTGATGCTGGCGTCGGCAGCACTGACGCCACCGCTGGAATATCTACCGACAAGCCGTGGGGTGTTCGGCGGCGCCGGCGAAGGATCTACGACGCCACCACCGTCAGCGAAAATCAATCCGCCAGAATAGGCTATTCTGCCGTCCACAGCATCGAGATACGTGGAATCTTCTTCGGCAAAGCTGGTTGGACCAACCAGAAACCGATGGAAGCTGGACGGACTGAGCCCTTCATCGTTGGAGTAAAGATGGGTCGAATCGCCCCACGCAAGAACGCTTCCTTCGTAAACATCGTTCGCGAAGGACTTCGTCAATGTCCGCGGAGTGGCCCCAGTAGCAGTGACATCCCAAACCTGAATGCCATCGCTGTAACCGACGGTCGCAAGCACGCTGTTGTTGCCGGGCATTACTGCAAGGTCAGACGCAGTGAACGGAGTTTGCAGGACGGGGCTTGTCGTGGTGAATGGCGTATCCGCGATTCCGGTAAGCAGATTGACGCGGCGAACCATGTTACTTCCCGCCAAAGCGACGTAGAGGTAAACGCCATCGTCGGAGATCGCCATGCGAGTGGGCTCGCTGCCCATGGGGATCGGGGTGCCGATGACTCCTGTCAGAGGATCAATCGCTACCACGCTGTTCCCCGCTACCTGAGCCGCTGTGCTGGGAATGGTGGCGTAAATCTTGCGACTGAACGGTTCAAACACCACGTCATTCGTAGTCAACGAGATAGCCTGAATAATCGCGAAAGGCAAGGAAGTGGACGTCCCTCCGCCGGGCGCGCCGCTGCTGACCGTGATATCCGCAGAACCACTGGCGGTTATCAGACTGGCGCTCACGGTTGCCGTGAGTTCATTGCTGCTCGTGAAAGAAGTCGGCAAACTCTGACCGTTCCAGTTGACGGTCGAAGTATTCGCGAATCCCGTACCGTCCACCGTCAGCGAAAAGCTCGCCGATCCTGCTACCGCGGAATTGGGGGCAATGGAAGAAAGCACAGGCGCGGGGTTGTAGCCGGAGCCAGTCACTGTAATGGTTGAGGTCGCACTGTTGTTGCTGGTGTTCGGATCATTTGTCGCGGCAACAACACTGACTGGGTTTGAAAGCGAACCAGCGGTTTCCGGCACCAGGAGTACGGTCACGGTAGCACTGGCGCCGCTAGCCAGCGTTCCCAGATCGCATCGGAGGTCGGGGGCCGAGGCACAACTGCCCTGGCTGGGAGTGGCCGACACCAGAATCGCACTCGCAGGGACCGTGTCAAGCACCGCCGTTCCCGGCGCCGGATTAGGACCGTGATTGGTCGCCGTGATGGTAACGGTTGTGTTCGTGCCGGTGGAAGTCGAAGCCGGAGCGGCTACGGAAACCGCGACGTCCGCGGGAGAGCCGCTCAAATCTTTGACCAGTGAATCCCGCAGGATAAAGACTTGTCCAGGGGTTCGGAAGGCCAAGCCGTCCGCGCCCCAGCGTACCAGTGGTCCGGCTTGGGGAATTCCTTGCTGCACTCCGCCGACGGGTAAGGCGCCAATGGGTAGGAACGTATTCAGATCGAAGGCGGTTATCTGGTTGTCGCTAAGATAAGTAGGATTTGCATTCAAAATGAATGCGCGGCCCAATGTGGAGTCTGGGGCGACCGAGCCCTGCGCGGCGAAGGTTCCAAGTAAGTTGCCAGTGCCGCCATCGAGCACACCGCCGGAGGTCAAGTATAGCCGTCCGTTGTCATAGCGGAGATCGCTGGAGAAACCACCAGAATTGCCCGCGGATGTTGTGGATGCGATTCCGGAACTGTTGACGGTAAAGATCGACAAACCGCCGGTATAGGTCTCGCCGTAAAGGGTGCTTGCCGTGGACCCGAAGGCGAGATAGGGTGTGCCGACGATTCCCACGTTCGGCCTGGCCGTGGCATCATCGAAAATCGAAACGCCGCCGGCATAGACCGCGATGGTTGACGTCGTGCCAGGCATGACTGCGAGACCGCCTGCGTAGAAGCTTCCTCCCCAGCCGCCTGGAAAATAGGGTTGCACCGGCGTCAGAATGCGATTCGTGAGATCTATCTTGCGCAATGCTGGACTTCCGTCGAGAGAAACCCATAACGTGGTGCCATCCCCTGAAAGCGAAAGGAGATTGGGTTCGCTGCCGACCCAAATCGGCGAGCCCATCGCTCCGCTGTAAGGATCGATTGAAATTACGCTATTGCCGAGAGAGGGGCCGGCGCTACTCGGAATGGAGGCCCATAGCACACTTCTGGTCGGATCATAGATCAGATCGTTGGTTGTCAAAGGCACGTAGGTTGTAAACGCTGCGGTAGAAGACGTTCCCCCTCCGGGAGTTGGGCTGAACACAGTCACGGTGCTGTTGCCGAGGGTTTGAATATCAGAGGCGGTAATGTTTGCAGTCAGAACACTTGAATTCCCATAAGTGGTGGGACGATCTGACCCATTCCAGCGCACGACAGAGGCGGGAACAAATCCGGAACCTGAAACCGACAAAGTAAACGCCGGCCCGCCGGTAGGGGTGGATGCCGGTGAGACCGAACTGAGCACCGGAAGGGGGTACGGCCCAATCGGGATTGTGAGCCCATTTGAAGCGGGCGTCCCTGGATTTGTAACGGTCACAGAGAGCGTTGCTCCCACAGTCGTTAAATCGGGGGCCGGTATGAATCCTTGAATCAGTTGAGAATTCAGGTACGTGGAGGAGAGATTCTGTCCGTTCACCTGAACTGTCGAGGCGTTGGTAAAACCAGTTCCGCTCAAACTAAGAGTCGTGTCAGGAGAATTCACAACAATAGAAGTGGGATTCACCGCAGTGAGTGTCGGCGTAGGAAAGGATGCGAACGCCACAGGAAGAGGGGCCGAAGTGCCCCCGCCGGGAGTGGGCGTAACTACCGTGATTTGCGCCGTCCCGACGTTTGCTGCGTCGGCGGCAGTTCCGGCCATCGAGATCTGGGAAGAGTTGACATAGGTTGTGGGCCGGCTCGTCCCGTTAAATTCGCCCATGGATGCCGGCACAAATCCCGTGCCGTTGACGGTAAGAACAAAGCTGGCACCAGTCGGCACGGTGGCCGGGGAGATGGAGGTCATTTGCGGGGCCGGATAAATAATCGTGAGTTCGGATGGACTGGAACTTCCACCACCCGGAGTAGCATTGGACACAATGATTTGAGCGCTTCCGGCAGTGGTGAGATCGCTTGCCGTAAGGCTGATCTGAAGTTGTGTAGAGCTTATGAAGGTCGCAGTGCGAGCTGAACTATTCCATGTGACTGCGGAATTCGAAACAAAGCCGTTGCCATTAATAGTGACAGCGCTATTCGCATTGTCAATCGTTACCGTGCCCGGCGTCACCGAGGTAATTTGCGGCGCAGGATTATTGATCGTGAACATTGCCGCGCCGGAGGTCCCACCGCCAGGAGCCGGATTGGTAACAGTAATCTGACCCTTTCCGGCCGCCGAAAGATCCGTAGCGGTAAGTGCAACTTGTAACTGTGTCGTGCTCACAAATGTTACGGTGCGACTGGTCTGGTTCCATTGCGCGGTTGTGCCTTGTACGAAACCGGTTCCGTTCACCGTAACAGCCGTTGTCGTAGCCGTTCCAGCTAGCCCGCTGGAGGGTGATAACGAAGTTATGACTGGCACGGGATTACTTTGTTGCTGAGGTGGGGGCGTTGTAGACGTAGATCCGCCACCGCAGGCCACACTGGCAAGCAGCAAGAGAAAGACGATTACAGTAAGAGGAAGGTCGCGAAGGCGACCCGGCAACAACGTACTCTGGAACACAGCGCCACACCTCGCGTCGAATTAATAAAGCGCTTGAGTTTAGCGTATTTCGCTGGATTTTCCTAGTCAGAACTTTACCGAAACCCAAGCTTGGCGCGGCGTTCGGCCACGTAGTTGGTTGCTTATAAACCCAAGGCCTTCACTTGATCCTCGGTTTCGTAGCCGAGCCAGTGTGCGACCTCGTGCCAGACCACGCGTTTCACTTCGGCCCGCAAATCTCCTTTTGAGCACCGCAGGATGGGGCCACGAAAAACAAATATCAAGTCTGGCGCATACTTCACCTGGCTGTACGAGCGTTTCGTCCTGAATGTGCCGCTGTACAACCCCAATAACTCAGTCCCACGGCGCCATTTCTTTTTGTTCGCTATGTCTTCCAATACGTCCGCAGGAGGCTCGTCAACCACTTGAATGCCGGGGAAATCTGGGAGGGCCCTGATCTTCTGTGGCAGGGTGCCGTATGCCCACTCCACAATCTCCTCAAAACTTTCGGGATTTGTAGTGTCGGCCATGAGGCCAACTTTACCATCGCGAGACGTGGGCACCCGGCAGGTTTTGCTGGAAAAGTGAGCGCTCCCCGCGGATAACTGTTGTTAAATCGCTATCGCACTCATTGACCGCGAGTGGTTTTGAGTGCTATGGACTGATTTCGTCAATTGAATTTGACTGTCGTGCCTTCCAAGATCAAGGGTATGGCCACCCTGACTTCGCGCGCGGTAGTTCTAAGGCACCGTGCTGGCGCAGTAAGTCCTCGATGCGCTCGTATCCCCCTACCCGCGCCCAATGCAGGGGCGTGCCGCCGTCGAGGTCTGCGGCGTTAACGTTGGCCCCATTGTCAATGAGCAACCGGGCGACATCCTCACGGCCGTAAGAGGCTGCCGCGCTCAGTGCGGTATAACCGCGAAGAGTTCTCGCGTTCACGTCGGCCTGGGCAGTAAGAAGCATCCCGACTTCTTCGATCCGACCGCCCCTCGCAGCGTCACACAAGGAAGTTCGTCCGATTCCGTCTTGGGCATCTACGTTGGCTCTATTCGACAGTAGCAACTCCGCAATGTCCTTGTGGCCGTACGATGCAGCATAGTGCAATGGCGTATCACCTTTCGAACGCGCAAGTATATCGCCACTCCAGAAAAAGAAGCCGCTGTGACACTTTGACTCGTGATTAATCCTGACGCGCAACGACTGGTTTTGGACGGCGGCAGAGAGGGCCACTTCGCCTGTCAATTGACGTAATATCGCCATTTCACTCGTTGACCCGGAGCGGCCAATCCTGAATGAGCGTAATGGTCTGCTAACGACTGCTAACGATTTAAAGCGATGATCTGCTGGTGAATAGCAGCCCTCAGCATCACCACACGCCTTGACTACTGCGATTGCTTTGGCGGCCTAGAGGAAAACTTGCCTTCTGCTATTGCGGACCTCAACTCCGCCAAGTCGTGAGCCTGGACGCCCGACGCGACCCACAGCGGGGCTGTACCGTATGATTGTTCTTCCGAACCGAAGACGGCAATCTTAAAAATCGTGGCAAAACCGCTCTCGCGGTAATGTACAAAGCATCCGTTTGGGGAAAGTCCAGCAAAAAGCAAGGTTCGCCCAATGCAATCAGCACAGTGGGGTCTCGAATTCTTGGATACCGAACCCCTGTGCTCGGTGTCCGACATCTCCAACTTTTGCTGATGGAAAAGTGTAGCCAAACCCACCTTTACGTTCTCCGGGAGATCTTCAGTGTTCGTCACGATTTTCAACCGGCCTTCTTCCAAGAGATTCCACACCTCTGCGGGGGGCAGCGTCGCGTAAATGACGTCGCCGGTCTTTGCGTTCTGATCCGTCGCGCTGCCCGGTATTGAAAAGACGATCAGGGCGATTAACAATAGGCCAAATCTCCTCACTGGTTTCTCCTTGCTAATTGAACGCCTGCAGTGGCAGAGCTTGCAAGTTAGGTGATATGCCGAGCGCCAAAAACCCTGAATTTTTGAAGGTCATCCCGCCATTGGAGTCGAATCCTGGCGAGCGGTGCTCGCCTACCCAGACGGGGACGTCTGGGTCTACGCGGTTGTCGCTGGGGTTGAGAAGACGGAGCTAGCTGCGTTTCTACCCTTCATTCTGCCGTACCTAGTCCTCCCCTTTACCCTATAATTTCTGCTCACGCTAGTGGTCCTGGCGCGTCTATCAATGTGAGACCGGGAGAACGGCTAAGGCGCCCGGTTTGCGAAGAGAAGTTTAGACGAGGTTCAGGACAATTTATGCCGGCCGATGCGTGGGCCATTCCATTTACGATGGGCAGGTGCTCCCCTCCAAATACAATCCGTGAGCGGGCGGGAGAAAACAGCAAAACGTGGGACCCCCGGACGCGGGGCCAAATGGCTGGACAAGGTCTAAGCCGCATTGACGATACGCGGTTAGTTCGCGAAGCGCAACGTGGCAATCGCGCAGCGTTCGAGGAGCTGGTGCGGCACTACGATCAGGCGGTGCTGCGCCTGGCGATGCACCTGACTGGCTCGGTTCACGAGGCTCAGGATATCTATCAGGAAGCCTTTCTCAAGGCGTACAAGAGCGTGGGAAACTTTCGCTTTGAATGTTCTTTTTACACTTGGATCTATCGCATCGTGACGAATCTTTGTCTTGACCATTTGCGAAAGAGGCAGGTTCGGAAGGAAGATGCCCCCGTCGCCACGGATTCGAGCGGAGAGCAGTATGACGTTCTCGATAGGGTAGCGGACGGGCGGTCGGGCGCGAATCCCGAGATGGACCTAATGCGGCGGGAGCTTGGCGGACGCATCAATCGCGCACTGGAGAAATTGACTCCGCGGGAGCGCATGGTTTTTGAGCTGAAGCACTACCAAGGGTTGAAATTAAGAACCGTGGGCGAGATGTTGAATACAACCGAAGAGACGGCCAAGAACACATTGTTCCGGGCAACGCAGAAATTGCGGGGGGCGCTGACGGACTTGCGGTAAAAGTCACGTAGGGACAGCCGCCTAAGCCTGCCCTGAGCGCAGTCGAAGGGGCTGTCCAGGCCGAGCAAGCTCGGCAGAGACTTTAGAGGTAACGATCTATGAAATGCGAATGGGTTAAAGAAAACATTCTGCTCTACGTTTATGACGAGGTGGCAGACGATACCCGATATGAATTGGAGCAGCACGTAGCGCGCTGCGCGAATTGCGCGGCTGAACTCGACAGCATGCGGCACTTCCGGACCTGGATCTCGCAACCTGTGGTGGATGAGCCTTCTCCTACCCTGCTTGCCTCCTCGCGCATGAGACTTCAAGAAGCGTTGGAAACTACCGAACAGAATCGTTTTTGGCGGCGCTTTATTATTGATCCTACTGCATGGCTTCAGCAGATGCGATTCTCTCCCGCGCTTGCGGCAATGCTTTTAATCGTCGGCTTCGCGGGGGGGATCGGGGCAACTTACAAAATCACCAGTGATAATCGTGGGAATCTTTCCAATTCCACGGCCGTTACGAGCCAATCACCATCCGAATCTTCTATCAGCGGTATTCGTTCTATAAGCCAGCAGCCTGGAAGCAAGCAGGTCAGCATTCAGTACGACACGGTTTCAACGCAGCAGACACAAGGGTCGCTGAACGACGAGCGGATACAGCAATTGCTGCTTTACGCGGCGCGCAATAATTACAACTCCGGCGTGCGCATGGATTCCGTGGATTTGCTCACGCAGCAACCCAGTGATCCTCATGTTCGCGAAGCGCTGATGTACGCGTTGCGCTACGACTCGAACCCCGGCGTGCGACTGAAGGCGCTGGATGGACTCGGGCCATTCGTAAAAGACGATCTTCGGGTGCGCGACGCGGTGCTCGAAGGGTTGATGTCAGATTCGAATCCTGGCGTTCGCACCGAGGCATTGCGCTTGATCGAACCGGTCCGTGCGGATAGCAGTGTGCGCATTGTCCTGCAAAAGCTGGCAGCCGGCGATCACAACGTTTATATCAAGTCTCAGGCTCGCACACTTTTGGCGCAAATGCCGGAGATAGATTGAAGGGAAGTTAGCGCGGTGTACGAACCATCCAGACTGGATGCTCTTATTGTGCGCGCGAGATCCTTCAGGACTAAAGTCCCTCAGGATGACGTCGTGGGAGGGTTAGGGTTGAAATTGGCTTACTTCCGAAGAGGAAAAACATGTTGAATAGGCTCACTAAAATCGTCGCGGCGTTGCTGATTTGTTCGCCGCTGTTGCATGCGCAGGAAACCCGCATTTACCGGGACGGCGCGAATTGGACTCGCGAAATGACCGGATCGTTGCCGGCTGCGCGCAACCTCCACATCAGGGTAGATATTGGCTCGGTCCGGATTGAGGGCGGCTCGCAGCACGGCATCAGCTATTCAATTCGCAATCGCGCTCATACTTCGTCTGAAGAATCGGCGCGCCACCAGTTTGATTTGTACAAGATCAATGCATCCGTAAAGGGAGACACTGCGTGGATCGTTGGTGAATGCCATGGAACGGACTCGCACAAATTTTCCGGCGAGTTTGTGGTCACGGTTCCGCGCGACATGGATGCGGTCAAGATAGAAACTGATGGCGGAAGCGTAGTCGCGACTGGAATCAGAGGAAGTCTTGACACGCAAAGCGGAGGAGGCAGCATCCGTCTCGATGACTTGGGCGGCCCGGTTAACGCGGAAACCGGGGGCGGAAGCATTGATGTCGGAAACGTCGGAGGAGACGTCAAGCTGCAAACTGGTGGCGGCAGCATTCGCGTCGCGTCGGCGAAAGGCAAGATTAACGCGCAAACCGGAGGCGGTAGTGTAGTAATTGTCTCCGGCCTTCAGGGTGCGGTGCTCGAAACCGGGGGCGGCAGCATACAGGTGCAGCATTGCGATGGAAACGTGAAAGCAACCACGGGCGGCGGCAGCATTGATCTCGGAGACCTGGGGGGGCCGGTGGAGATCGAAAGCGGAGGTGGGGGCATCCATTTGGCTTCTGCGAAAGGTCTGGTCAATGCCGACACCGGAAGTGGCAGCGTCGAATTGGACGGCGTTCCGTCGGCGCGGGTCGAGACCGGATCGGGCGGAATTATTGCCAAGTTCGTCTCGTCTAACGGCGTGCGCTCCGATTCGATACTTCAAACGGCGGTTGGAGACATCACGGTTTATTTGTCGCCAAGCATGAACATCACAGTGCGAGCCTCGATTGACGTTGCAAATGGTCATACGATTCGTTCGGAGTTTCCGGAGATTCGAGTTGCGAGCAACGGCGGAGAATGGGGGCCAAAAAGCGTGAGCGCCGAAGGCTCTCTGAATGGCGGCGGTCCGGTATTGAAGATTAGAACCAGCGTCGGAAATATCGTGCTCCGGCGCGCCGAGCGGTAACTCAAAACACGAGCATAAAGTGAAGAGGGATGCATATGCGGAAATGGAAGGTCATTCAATTGCTGATTTTGCCGGCTCTCGCTCTCGCGATCATGGCGGGCGGGGCCGATTTTCTTTACGCATCGGAGGAAGCAGCTCTTGGATTTTCATCTGAGGGGGCCAGCGCCGAATCTTACCTGGGCGTGGACACTCGCGATGTGACGTCCGACCGTCTTGCCGCACTTCAATTGAAGGACGAGAAGGGCGTCGAAGTCACCATGGTTGATCAGGACGCGCCTGCGGGAAAAGCCGGCCTCAAAGATCACGACGTCATTCTCAGCGTCAACGGAACGGAGATCGAAAGCGTGGAGCAACTGCGGCGCGTAATTCATGAAATTCCCGCCGGACGGCTGATTTCGATCGGCGTCAGCCGCGGTGGTCAGCCGATGACCCTGAAAGCACAGCTAGCCGCGCGTAAGAGCGGCTTTGCCATGGCATGGCCGCAGGGGAATAATTTTAAGGTGAGCATACCCCCGATTCCGCCCATGCCTCAAATGCCGCAAATATCCGAGATGGATGTGCCTGTCTCCATCGTGATCGTTCATTCCTCCACACGCAGCGGATTGATGGTGGAAAATCTGACTCCTCAACTGGGGGACTTTTTCGGAGTAAAAAGTGGCGCGGGCATTCTGGTGCGGTCAGTCGAAAAGGGAAGTCGCGCCGAGACAGCGGGATTTCATGCCGGAGATGTGATCGTCCGGGTGAACGAGGAAAAGATTGGCGACAGCGGAGACTTCACTCATGCATTAAATTTGCGGAAAGGAAATAGCGCGAGCGTATCCATTCTTCGGGATAGAAAACCGTTGACCCTCACCTTGACGCTTCCGGATCATGGACCTTCGGGAGTAATAATTGACGAGAGCTCCAATAAACCAATCAGTGACGCCCGCACACCGTTGGAGATAGAGCGGGATCAATCGGAGATCGCGCGGCTTCAGCCGGAGATTCAATGCGAAATGGCAAAGCATGCCGCTGACCTACAGCGAGTGCAAAAAGAAATTCAAATGCACACGGCTGATATCCAACGCATTCAGCCAGAAATTGAGCATGCAACCGCCGCGGCTCGCGAAGAAATGAAAAAGGAGATGATAGATTTGCAACTCCAGATAAACCAGAAGGATTTGGATATTAGAAAATCACTTGAGAATGTGTTGCACAGCCAGGCAGACATCTAATCTCGCGAGATCAGGAAGAAGCAGGGGTTAGGTCGTCATAGGGAATAGGGGTTCCCTCGGCTACGCTCGGGACAGGC
>PNAR01000369.1 GCA_003169715.1 Acidobacteriaceae bacterium
CATCATAGGTGAAGGTCTGCGCCCAAGTAGACCCGCAGTTGACGCCAGCCAGCCGGGACAGATCGTCAGCTGCGTACGTGCAGGTTTGGTTGTCTGCGGCGTTGAACGGATCGGCAACTGTCAAGCTCTGCAAGCTGCCGTTCGGATTCCAGTTCATCGCTCCTGAAATAGTTCCGCCGGTAATGGCGGCGCTGTAATTCGTCATGCGTAGAGTATTCGGGTCGTAAGTATAAGTAATGGGATAGCAGGTCCCGTTGTTGCAGCTTGTCTGCAACACCGTGGGCTGGCTGGCAGCTTGTAAGTAATTGTGGTCTCTCCGCGCGCCGAAAAATTACGTTTCCAATTTTTGTTGGACTAGCCCTTCCACCCTTCGCAAGACTTCGTCTTCTGACATGCTGGTGGAATCGAGTACAAGCGCATCCGAAGCCGGTTCTAGCGGGGATGTCGCTCTGGTGCGGTCTCGATGATCGCGGTCCCGGAGTTCGGCGGCACTGGTCTCGGCTACCTCCCCACGCAGCTTTTGTTGTTGCATACGGCGCTGCTCGCGAACGACTGGATCAGCATCGAGAAAGATTTTTACGTCGGCGTCGGGAAATACTTTCGTTCCAATGTCGCGTCCTTCCATAACAATTCCGCCATCTTTGCCGAGTTCGCGTTGATGCGAGACCATCCATTGGCGGACTTTGGGATGCACCGACACTCGCGATGCTCCTTCGGTTACATCGCGCTCCCGAACTCGCTGGGTAACGTCTTTCTTGTCGAGCAAGACGCGGTTTCCGCCGAGGTTAGGCTGAAGCTGAATACTGGAGCCTTCCGCTAGTTTGAACAATGCCAGTTCGTCGTCGAATGAAACGTCCCATTCAATGGCTTTGAGGGCCAATGCCCTGTACATGGCGCCACTTTCGAGGTTTATGTATCCGAGCTTTCGGGCGAGGCGGGAGGCGATGGTGCTCTTGCCCGCTCCAGCCGGGCCGTCCACGGCGATGATGAGTTTGCGAGGCTGGGAGTCGGAAGACACAGCGAAAAACATCTTACACGGACAATGTAGAGCGGAAACTCCTGCCGCCGATTTTGATTGTTCGGGGTAAGTAAAGATCAACAGCAACGGCGGCGGACAGGAATGTCCGCATATACGCAGCTAGCTCAAGACTCGGTTCAAAAATCCTCTGACTCCTGTGTATCCCAGCAATCCCACACAGAGTAGCAACGCGGCCAGGGTCGCCCAAACCGGCATGTGCGGGGCTTCGGGCGTTAGCGCGATCCGCAATCCTTCGCTCATATAAACAAGAGGATTGATCAATACCGCGATTTGCAGCCAGCGAACGCTATGCAAAGCGGCCCATGGATAGTAAACACAACCAAAGAATGTAACTGGAACTACGACAACTCCAAACATCAGGGCGATATGCTGCGGTTTCACGATCGTTCCAATGGTGAGGCCTACCGCGCCCGAGGCCAAACTGGCGAGCAAAACGTTGCCGATCAATACAGTCCAACTGTTTACGTGGACGTGCACCGGTGTTGCCGGAATGAAGTAGATCATGGGAAAAACAACCAGAGCAGCCACGACGCTTTGAAGAGAACTGAAAACGATTTTCTCGATAGCCACCAAACTGACCGGTAACGGCGACATGACGCGATCTTCGATCTCGCGAGTTGAACCGATTTCAAATGAAAGCGGAAGCGCGACTCCCATGATTCCCTGAACGAAAATTGCGACGGCAACTAATCCCGGCAAGATTAGCGTCCCGAAACTTATTCCGCGCGCGTTCTGAAAATCCTGGCCCATCTTGGGAAAGAGATAGGTGAACACAAAAACGAACATTAGAGGATTCATCACGGTTCGCACCATGAACGCAATGAACTCCCGCCGAAGCACGGAAATATCGCGCACCATCAGTCCCCAGAAAGCACGCGCATAAAGAATTGAATCACTCACGCAGGTCCCTCCCCGTCAGCTTGATAAATACGGTTTCCAGCGTGGTCTCGCTGATGGAAATATCCTTCAGGCGCGGCCCTGTCACCTCAATGATTCTTGGCAGCAGGCCATCGAGATTGTCCACGAATATACGCACGCCCTCCTTGGTGGGTTCAACACCCTTTACGCCGGCCAGTTCGCCGAGGCTGCGCTCAAATGCGGAATCACTTACGCTTCTGAGGTGAAGGCTGATCACTTTCTGCGCGCCGACGCTGCTCTTGAGATTCGCTGGCGTGTCGCAGACTAGGATTTTTCCGTGATCAATAATTGCGACGCGGTTGCAGAGTTCGTCAGCCTCTTCCATGTAATGAGTGGTCAAAACGATGGTGATGCCTCCGGCAAGGAGCTGGCGAATGCTGTCCCATAGCGCGAGGCGGCTTTGCGGATCGAGACCGGCGCTAGGCTCGTCCAAAAACAAAATCTCGGGCTGGTGTGCGATGGCGCGGGCAATCTGGACTCGTTGCGCGAGACCGCCGGATAGTTCGCGGACGAACGACTTTGACCGCTCCGTCAGCCGGAACATTTCCAGCAATTCGTTAGCCCGCTTTGTCGCAGTTGCGGACGAGTACCCAAAATAGCGGCAATGGAAGTACAAGTTCTCCCACACCGTGCATTGGCGATCGAGCGTGTTGTATTGCGGGACCACGCCCATGTGCTTGCGAGCCTGGGCCGGAGCTTCGACTACATTCAATCCGGCAATCCACACGGTCCCTGATGTAGGTGGAGTGCGCGTGGTGCAAACGCTGATGGTGGTGCTCTTGCCGGCGCCGTTCGGTCCCAGTAATCCAAAAAGTTCTCCGCGCCGGACCGTGAGATCAATATTGCGAACTGCTTCTACAGGAACTTTTCCGTCATAGCGCTTCGTCAATCCACGAATGCTGACGATGTCTTCGGCGCTATTGGGCATAAAGGATTGCGAAATTATACGTGGATGGACCCGGGAACATGAGCGCGAACTTATTTTTGCGCGGGGGCAATCGAATGCGACGTAACTTGAGCTGTCGTGACTTGAACCAGAGACCTATTTCCAACACGAATGTATTCTAGTTCTCGGGCGTTCAAGAGGACGTTAACGGATTCCTTCACTCGCGAGCGTGGCACAAAGTTTCCGAAAAAGTTATCCAGTTCCTGTTGGTCGGCGGCGATAACGCAATCCAAATATTTCGAAAGCAGCGCCGAAAGCGCTTCGCCGACGGAAAGATTCATCCCTTCGTGCACCGCATCGGGCGCCCAACGGTAGAGGACGTCCCAGAAAGAACCTTCGCGCGGATTGTAGTCCACGCGGCTGATTCTCAACTTCGCCCCCAGTTCTCCGAGTGCTCGATCGAGGGCCGCAATTGACACGCTTCCTCCCAGCATCTCCCGCATTTTCTGTTTCGAAATTGGACCGGCGCGGCGGATGAGTTCGAAAGCATCGCAGGCTAGCTGCGAGTACTCTGAGCGATGCCCAGGCTCGGGCACATGCTTGGGATTACGTTCTCCGATCAGCGCATAGAAATAGGGAAAGATTGATCCAGCGACTAAAAAAGCATTGTTGTCATCGAAGCGATTGGCTTCGTACGCGTCGCGCTCCCGCAACAATCGCACCATGAGATCGGTTGCCTGCTGGGCACGGGAATCGGCGAAAGCATGCTGCCACGTAGGGAGCTTGTCGTCGGAGCCGGCCCACGCACCGATGAAAGTTGGAACCAGAATCGCGGGAGTGTGCGGATACATAATGCAGAATCCAACTTGCTCGAGAAATGAACGTGCATCTTCGAGCGTGCGTATGGGACACCCGTCGAGATGCCACTTCTCGCGTCGAAGTTGTTGGAGTTCTTGTTCAGTCATAAGGGCAGCTTCTAGCGATTGGCTCTTGCTTCTAGCTTAAACCGCGACAATTCACTTTCGACACTTTTCACTGGGCATTCAGCACTCGGTCTTTGCAGACGCTTGTCTTTGGTCTCTGCCAAAAGCCAAAAGCCAAAAGCCAAAAGCTAAAAGCTAGATCCTCTTAAACGCCTTCTGAATATCCTTCATCGAGTATCGCAGAACAACGGGCCGTCCGTGGGGACACGACATAGGGCATTCGGTCTTCGCCAATTCGGCAAGCAGCCACTCCATTTTATTCTGCTCCAGAGGCATGTTGACTTTGATTGCGGCGTGGCACGCGACGGACGCGGCTATGCGCGTACGAACTTTGTCTATGTTAATGGCTTGATCTTCTCGCAATAACTGATCAAGCAATTCGTGCAACATGTGTTCCACTTGCGGAGCGTCAATTCCGGCAGGCGCAACTTTTATGGCAATGCTTCGGGCTCCGAACGGTTCAGCTTCAAAGCCATTTTTTGCGAGTTCGTCCGATATGTCGCTGAACACCGCTTGTTGCGCTGGTGAAAGTTCCAGTAACAATGGCATCAGCAGATGCTGGCTTTCTACTTTTTCTGTCGAACGTTGATTGAGTATCTTTTCAAACAGTACTCGCTCGTGCGCGACATGCTGGTCAATAATCCAAAGACCTTCATAGTTGACCGCGAGAATGAAGGATTCCCGAATTTGGCCGAGTGGCTTGAGCGTAGCGAGCGAGGGCGCCAGTTCACTTACCGGTTCCGGCTCTTCAACGATTGGCGCAACGCATCCGTCCATGGGAGCCGGCATTGGTTCACGGGCGAGAGAGACGGCGGCATTTCCTTCCACGCTGATTCCGCCGTCGAAATGAAATCGTCCGTTTAGCGGGGACGCGACTGGCGCTTGCAAAACGAAATTATGCGGTACAAGCGAGCCATTCGCGGTTTGTACTGGCGCTGGGTCTGCCAATGGCGCGGCCGAAAAGCTTCCCGAGGTTAAAGATGGACTCGCGGTAGGGCGTGCCGAAATTTCGGTCGTGAATTGAGGTACCGGACGGGCCTTCATCAGCGCGGCGCGGACAGAGTCCCTCACGAAATCATGGGTCACAGTGTTCTGGCGAAAGCGCACCTCGGTCTTCGAAGGGTGAACGTTTACATCTACTTCTTCCGCCGGCAATTCGAGAAAAAGCAGCACCACCGGGAAGACTGTGGGCGGCAGAATATTACGGTAAGCTTCGGTGATCGCGTGATGGATAAGGCGATCGTGAATGAGGCGTCCATTCACGAAAATGTAAATGGAATTGCGATTGAGCTTTTGAATTTCAGGCTTCGAAACAAAGCCATGCAGCCGCAATTCGCCGGGGTCCTTGGGGGCTTCGTCGGCCTCGCTCCGCCGCCACGGAGGCGGTTGCGGCAATCCCATATGCGCGAGAGGCTGTGCTGCGGTTAAAGGCAACAATTGATCCAGGATCTCTTTGCCGAACACCTGATAGACGCGCTCGGTATATCCAGCTACAGGCGGTGCAATGAGCATTGCATTCGTCGCCGAGTGCAATTCAAAATGCTTATCCGGATGCGCCAAAGCATAGTGGGTGACCAGGGATGCAATGTGCGAGAGCTCGGTGGACTCGGCCTTCAGAAACTTCTTGCGCGCTGGAGTATTAAAGAACAAGTCGCGAATCGTGATTGAAGTCCCAGACGGGAGGCCTGCCTCTTCAATTTTGAAGATTTTGCCGCCATTGATTTCGATAACCGTTCCAGACGATTCTTCTCCAGCGCGAGTTTCGAGCCGCAGGCGGGAAACGGAAGCGATGGATGGCAGAGCTTCCCCGCGAAAACCCAGCGTCGTAATGCTGAGCAGGTCCTCCGCATTTTTCATCTTTGATGTTGCATGACGCTCAAAGGCCAGCATGGCGTCGTCGCGAACCATTCCACAGCCATTGTCGTTGATCTGAATCAGCTTCTTGCCGCCAGCTTCGACCTGTATCTTGATGCGAGTAGCGCCAGCGTCAATCGAATTCTCCAGCAATTCCTTCACCACGGACGCTGGCCGCTCCACAACCTCGCCCGCAGCGATTTTATTGGCAACGGTTTCGGATAGAACGTGAATACGCCCCATGGATTTTGAAAATCAGCACTCAGCACTCAGCAGACTCGACTGAATGCTGAGTGCTGAATGCTTTCCTGGCATTACACTCCCGGCTTTTTCAGTTGTTGCTTCCATCCCAGGACGCGCGCTTTATTCCCCTCTTCTTCCGCCTCCGGAATCATTCCCTTTTTCTGATACAGCACGGAGAGGCTGGTGTGCGCCAGAACGTCGTCAGGATCAAATTCAGCAATTCTCTTCGCCACCGCGATTGCTTCGTCAAAACGGCCTAAATCCTGCAACGCGCGTGACATGCCATGCATGGCCTCGGTAAAAGTCGGATCGGCGCTGAGGGACTTCTGATACTCCGCCACCGCAGCCTGATGATCGCCGTCAGCGACAAAATCCAACGCAGCGTAATAGTGGTCTTCGGCTGTCTGGCGGTCGTTTTGGTCCGTCACGAATTTCTGAGAATCCTCAAAGGAAAGTGCGATTCTAGCATGTGCCGATTAGCTCTTAGAGGACGCCCATGCATGACTGCCGGTTGCAATATTATGACCGGTAATTCTTGGAACGCACCTTTATACTGAGCAGACCGTGATTTCCATATTGCGATTCCTGTCGAACGCCACCCGGGGCCATCGCCTCACACCGTGGCGCAGCCCTTACTTGCTGTGGAGAATCGAAACCTATTGCGGTGTAAGGATGCAGCAGATCGGCTTTCTGGAATTCTGGGAATTTGCTTGGCGCGAGCGCACGCACCTATGGCGTTTTCTCAAATGGACGGCTGAGATGGAGCGCTACGTCCATCCGAAGGCGAAGACTTGATGACGAGGGCGAACTGGCAAATTCCCGCCGTTCGCCCTCGGGGATACGAACTGGCCAGCTTTACTTATGGCCAGGGACGTAGCTCAAGTCGGGGCGGTAGCGAATTGTTTCCGTCCATTCGCGTTTAATGCTCTGATCCACGGAGTGCATCAGTGCCTCCGCATCGTGACGCCCCACGGCCTTTTCCAGCATTACGGGGAATTCCGGTTCCGGACCCGCCAAGTCTGCCCAGCCGTTCATATAAATCAGCAGCACGTAGTGGGGGCCTTCCCCGCCATCCTGCAACTGGTACCAGGTGTAGTTGGTAGCCCAGTTTGCCTTGTTGATGGCATCGGTGATTTTGCGAATTGCGTCGTTGAAATCCCTGTCCGACCCGGGTTTCAGTAAGAAATGATTTACCTGCGCCAGTTTCGGGGGTTCCTCATCTTTTGGCGACCGGCTCACATCTTTCATTACCTCCCATATGCTGGCGGTTGTTGAAGCGGCGTAAGGAGCGAGATTGGCTGCCCCGTCAGCAGTATCTGCGGTCCCCATCTTTTCTTCCCAGGCATCGAGGTCCTTCCAGGAATGGCCAAAGCTCGTTGAATAGTACGACCCGGTAGATTCCCCAGTTTCAATCTGCCACACCGACCAAGTCCAGGAGTCATTCTGTTTCCGGTGAAAATCCATGTGGCGCTTTCGGCCTTCTTCCAATTGCTTGATCATGCCCGGCTTCGGCATGGTGGCATACACCCAGCCCACATCGGCGGACTTGTCTTGACCGAATGTTCCCGGCACAATCGAAGCAACAAAGATAGCTAACAATACCAGCGCTGCTTTGCGCATAAAGATTCTCCTCTTTAATGGAAAGTCCTTGTCTTCGTCTTTCATCATTCGAAATAGATTGGGATAAGCGACAGAAAGACAGGCGGGCGCAAATCTACTCTTGCAATCGGTGGCCGTCAAGGCGAGTGTTGACGAATGTTGACGATTCGAAGGGAAAACTTTTGAGTGACTAGCGTCCGGGGCTGCCGAAAAAAGTGGAGATTGACTGGATAGGTTGGCTACGTACCGCTGCTGGTTGCGGCTGCGCCTTCCAAAACAACATTCACTTCCGTCCCTTTTCCGGAACCGATGACCTGGAAAGCTGAACTGCGGTTAGCCGCGATTTCCAAATATCCCATACTTCCAGGGATAGCAAAGATCTCTCCAGGAGCCCCATCCGCATAGGTGGCCCTGACGTCCGTGATCTCCCGCTTTCCAATCATAATTTTGAACGGCGGCGGTTGAGGCTCGAACAGCATGGGAGCGTCTTCGGCAGTAATGTTGGTGACAAGATTCCCAAAGCGATCCACCTTGAGAACAACTCCGCGCAACGTGTTTCCATTGACTGGTTTTGGTTTCGGAGTGTTAAAGCGAACGAAGTCAGTAATCTGTGGACCAAATTTATCCGCTTCGACGCGTTTTGCCAGGTAAGCGGCGACCGGCGAGAAGACATCCCGCGCATGGAAAGTATTGCTCACGTTTTCAAGAAAATAATGTTCCGCGGTGACGTGATGCACATGCAGACGCTCTTCGCGCGCATAAATTAAAGAGAGAACACCATTGTCCGGAGCCACGAAGTGGTGCCGTTCCGTGCTGGCAATGATGGGGCGGCGATCTGTGCCGACGCCGGGGTCAACAACCACCACATGAACGGTACCAGCCGGGAAGTATGTGTATGCCTGCGCGATGGTCAATGCACCATCAAGAATGTCGAATGGCTGCACGGAATGGCAAATATCAACGATCTCCACATCTGGAGTGATCCCGAGAATCACACCTTTCACTACACCCACGAAGTGATCGTTGAGCCCGAAGTCGGTCGTCAAAGTAATGATTGGGCGTTTTGCCACAGATTGCCTCTATGCGGGGATTTCTCCGGAAACTCGAAGGTAATCTGCCTAGAGTAACAAGTCAACGCACGGGGGTAATGGACGGGTAATAGTCAGGAAGCGGGAGGAGCGGGGTCGTCCGCTACAAGTCCTTTAGGTTTTTCGGGACGCATCAGCGGGAAGAAAATCACGTCGCGAATAGTATGGGAATCGGTTAGGAGCATGGTCAGGCGATCTATCCCGACCCCGACGCCTCCGGTTGGCGGCATGCCATAGGAAAGCGCTCGAATGTAGTCTTCGTCCATTTGGTGCGCTTCCTGGTCGCCGCGTTCACGTTCGCCCAATTGTTGTTCGAAGCGGCGGCGCTGTTCTTCGGGGTCGTTCAGTTCGCTGAATCCGTTTGAAATTTCCATCTTGCCGGCGAAAATTTCGAAGCGTTCTACCCAGTCAGGATCGTCCGGCTTATTTTTCGAAAGTGGAGAGATGGCCGCGGGAAATTCATAAATGATGGTGGGTTGAATTAGGTGCTCTTCGACGACCGCTTCGAATAGATTGGCGATAGTTTTGCCCACAGGCTCGTTGGGATCGAACGCGATGTGAGCGTGGCTGGCGTTAAACCTCTGCACCAGTTCGTTCACTTGTTCTTTTGACTGAAAACTCGACGGTTCCGGTTTTCCTCCCGCCGCCTCCGGCCAGTGATGAATGATGGCCTCGCGCATGG
>PNAR01000188.1 GCA_003169715.1 Acidobacteriaceae bacterium
CTTCTACGAGGCGCTGCGGAGTTGCAAAGCGGCGCAAAGTTTTTATTCCAAGTTTCCGTACTCAGGCAAAGCGGCGCTTATCGAGTCACTTCGCGGCAGCCTGTATTTGGACCTGGCAGATGCCACAGAGGCAAAAAAATGGTCGCAGGCCGCGGTGCAGTCCGCAGAGAAACTGCAATCCGCGGCATTATTGACGGATGCTTACTGGACACTCGGGCGCGTCGAGGAGTTTTGCGGATCCTATCGGGAATCCTACGGTTCGTATCTTAAGTCCCTCCATTTTCTAGAAGCGGTTCCCAGCCGCCTGCCCGCCGAGGAGCTGAAGATACCATTCGGAAAGAATCGCCTCGCGTTGTACGAAGCGCTCGTGAGCTTGGCACCGCTCTCGGGCGAAATAGTCATCGACCCTGAGCGCGTCTTTGAATTCATCGAAAAAGCGAAATCACGCGAGCTTGCGGAGCAGATTGCCTTTCGTACCAACACTATCGCGATGTCGACGAAGGGCCGAAGCGCACTGGCTGAGCAGGTTAAGACGCTGCGTGAGGAGTTGAATTGGTACTACCGGCAAACAGATAGTGTCGACCTGAGACCCGCAGGCGACTCAACGGACCTGGCCCAGGACTTGCGACGATCAATTCGCGAGCGCGAGGACGCTCTGGTGAAAACGCTGGATGAATTGCATGTCAGCGATGAGGAATTTCACGCCATCCAGACGGCCAGCACCGTTCCTCTCGATAGAATTCGCGCGGCCCTGTCGCACGATGAGCTCATTCTCGAATATTTCGAGGCGCGAGGTTCTGTCTACGCATGCGTTCTGAGTGACGACAGTTTGCAGATAGGCCCGGTTACAACCGTGGAGCACGTGCGCCAACTGCTCCATTCGCTCGAGGAACAGTGGTCGAAATTCCGGCTGGGGGACGAGTACACGCGAAAGTTTTCCGTGATGCTCGCCGAAGGTAGCGTCTCCGTTTTCACCGCTCTATATGACGAATTGATCCGTCCCGTGGCGCAGCACTTAAAGAACCATCGCTTGATCATCGTACCGGATGGCCTTCTCAATTATTTACCATTCCATGCTTTCTTCGACGGCAGCCACTATCTCATTCAGAACCATGTGATCTCTTACGCGGGCAGCGCAAGCCTTTACTGCCTGGCTTTGTCAAAAGACAAGGTTTTGCACGATCACGATCTGATTCTAGGCCCGAATTCTCCGAACGATGCAGATGCTGAAGTTCTTCGACGGGTCAGAGCTAGCTTACCGCGCTCGCGGTCGTTCATAGGGCCGAACGTATCCCTGGAGACGCTTGAGACAAACGTGTCAGGAAGCCGAATTATCCACCTTGGAACGCAACTCGTAAGCCGCCAGGATAACTGGCTATTTTCCAAGACTTTTGTCGGCGAAACTTCGATGTCGGTCCTGGATCTTTACAATCTCAAGCTGCCTTGTTCTTTGATCGGACTGACGGGCACAGGTCCAGGATTGCATGCATCCGGCAATGGGGCAGAAATCAACGTTCTCGCGCGAGGTCTTGAGTACGCTGGGGCACAAAGCGTATTGATGCCTTTGTGGAATGTTGAAGGAAACTCAACGGCAGCATTTTTGGAGTCATTCTACAAAAGAGCGGACTCGGAACCTGACAAAGCATTAGCCTTTCAGCATGCGTTAGGTTGTGTTCGGGATGAATTTCCGCTCCCATACTATTGGGCGCCCTTCATTCTGCGCGGCGCCACCGGCCGGTCCCCGGGAAAGTGATCCCAGGAATTTGAAATCGATTGTTTTTAGTTCGGCGTTGTTATTCGAAAGTTTCGCTAGTACGTCAGTTCTATTGGCAACTGGTGTGCCAAAGGCCACCGTGTAAGTAGCTTGTCCAGAGGCTAGAACCGGAGTTGAATTGTGGCTAGTTGCACGACGCGCGCGCAGAGGGGTGATCGACTTCGCCTTCTCGATGCTGAAGACCACCTCCGAAAGGTTCGCTCCGGAACTATATTTGCGCTGAACCAGATGCTGGACCTTAAGGACCTTGACACCGGAATGCACTCGACCCGGCTGGCGGAGTGGGCGGTACGCGTTGGCGAGCACTTTGGAATGATGGAATCAGAGCTGGGAGATTTGGAGACGGGCGCCATCCTTCACGATGTCGGCAAAGTGGGCGTGCCTGACGCCATATTGAACAAGCCGGGAAAATTAGACCCTGAAGAGAGAAAACAGGTCGAACGCCACTCTGAGTACGGCTGGGCAATTCTGCGAACCATACCTACATTTGAGCGAACCAGCCTGCTTGTGCTGCACCATCATGAACGGATCGATGGTAAGGGGTACCCCACCGGTCTAAGCGGAGAAGACATACCTGTGGGTGCGCGAATCATCTGCGTGATCGATTCGTTCGACGCGATGATATCCGATCGCAGCTATCGGAAAGGCCTTCCAGTCGAAGAGGCTATACGTCGATTACGTGCGGACAGCGATACTCAATTCGATCGCGGAGTTGTGGATCAGTTTGTTCGAATCGTAGCGCGTGACTTCGTTGAAGTTACGTCATAAGAGATTTGTCCCCTTAGACGATGTTGAAGGCCCTAGTACTACTGTGTCATAAAAGATGGATGCAACAAAATGGACAGAAAGGAAGCCGTTTGAGCAGAAATCTGGCGAGC
>PNAR01000123.1 GCA_003169715.1 Acidobacteriaceae bacterium
GGGCACGACAGGACGAAGCTCTTTCACTCAAGACTATGGAGTTCTCGAAACCATCACGAAAGTAGAACCAGCCGACAACGCCTGCTCCAAGGCCAAAACCACAACTACGGTTCGGCGAAAGCCGGGAGCTTCGCCGTTGCTGTTTGGCGAATTCTTGATGCAGTTGTGCGCCTTCGTTTTCCTTGAGGACATTTCTGGAGAACTTCCGCCATACGACGAAACATACGTGAGCGTCGCCATGGACGCACCGATGCGGGAGGCTTACCGCGAACTAGAAGACGATATTCGCAAGGCGTTGAAGGCCCACAAGGGTAACCGCTCCGTCTTGAGCACGATGCTGAACACGCTGCTGCTTTATCCAGATCATCCCTATGGCTTGGGAACACTCTATGGTACAGAGGTTGAACCTGAAAGCCGGCGCAAGGTTTCCTTCGTCATCGCCGACACCCGTGACCTCGCAGAAGAACGTTTGTATTCGAAGGAGCGGAGGCTGATCGAGGAGATCAAGATAGAACTGGCGGAGGGACGCCGTTGCCAAGTCTTCGCCGTCTACACCCAGAAACACGATGTCACAGCCCGGCTGCAACGCATCCTCAACAATGAAGCAATTCGGACTGCAGTCCTGCGGGCGAGTGTTGACACATCGAAACGAGAAGCCTGGTATGCAAAACAACTAAGGGACGGAGTGCAGGTGGTTATCTCGCATCCCAAGCTGGTCGAGACGGGTCTCGACTTGCTGGATTTTCCTACCATCATTTTCTATGAGTCCGGATACTCATTGCACACCTTAAGGCAAGCTAGCAGGAGGTCTTGGCGTATTGGACAAACGCGGCCGGTGCGCGTGAAGTTCTTTTGCTACGAAGGAACCATGCAAACTGCTTGCTTGCGGCTCATGGGAAAGAAGCTTCTCGTCGCGCTCACGATGGAGGGAAAGTTTGCCGGCGAAGGACTACACAACATCGATGCAGACGACGACATGCTGTCGGCGATGGCACGTGAGCTTGTCGAACGAAACGGAATTGGCGAAACCGCCGATGCTATCTGGAAAGCCCTGAATACAGAAAATCAAAAGCTGTTCCCGGCGACCATCGGTTCCAACGATGATATTCCAGTTCCCAACACACTAGGCATTTTGACTGCAAGCGAGTCCAGCCCGGCCTGCCTGGTCGAGGCCGCACTTGAGAACACGTCTATCGTGGCCTTCGGACAGCGGACGGAACCCCTGCCAGGAAGGAAACGGCGATTAAGGCTCGTCGTTCCTGAGCAGGCATCGCTCTTCGGCGCCGACTGACCGTCCTTTGCGCACCCGGAACATCTTTAGTACGGTCGCTTGTTTTTGACAGTGAACAATGCCGTTCCCGAAAGTGACAGTAATATGGGTAAGGAATCTGTGGTAAAGTAAGGAATAGGAGAAAACAGTGATGCAGAAGCAGGCTCGGATTACCAGCAAGGGGCAAATCACCATACCGCAGGAGGTCCGTCGCGCCCTGGGGGTGCGGGCGGGGGACCGTCTATTGTTTGAGAGCGATGGCAAGGGGATGCGGGTGCGCCCAATGCGCAACAAGAGCGCCTTCTCCAAATACCGCGGAATTGGCAATCCCGGCGTCAAATCTGGCAAACAAAGTATCACCCGATGGGTACGGGAGATGCGTGGACAATGACGACGGCAATTGACACGAACATCATCATCGCCTTGTGGGACAAAGACGAGACACTGAGTGGGGCGGCCCAAACCGCTTTAGAGACAGCCTTCAGCCGCGGAAATCTAGTCGTGGCAGCCCCGGTTTTCGCAGAATTGATTGCCGCTCCAAGCCGTTCTGAGGGCTTTGTAAGTTCCTTTCTCGAAGACACCGGCATTGCGATTGATTGGGATTTGGGGGAACCAGTCTGGCGGTCTGCTGGACGTGCATTCCAATCTTACGCAGAGAGGCGTCGCAAGCAGCGTGATTCAGGCGCTCGCCGGATTCTTGCTGACTTTTTGATTGGAGCGCATGCGCTCACGCGTACCTACCGGCTTCTCACTTTGGACGAGGGTCTATATAGAGCTGCATTTCCAACTCTGACCATAGAAACTATCTGAAACTCATTCCCTGATCCACTCCGCGTAAACAGCCCGGACACTTCCCAGCTTCCCTCTTTCAAATTCTTACTTCATTCACCACTTCTTTTTTTTCCCGCTTCAAAAATCCACAAATCTAAGGAGGAATCCATGAATACTGGAACGCTTGTTGCCGGTCCTCTGCCCAAGATTGGGCGGCAGGAACTGGAGCAAATCCCTGTCCCGGAAGCAACCTTAACCCACAAACCCGTGCCCCATCATGTCATCGTCGAGGCATTGGTTGAAACCCTCAGCTTTCGCCACATCGGTGTGGTGAATGAAGAGTTCGCAGTCTCTTTCGACGGCATGAAGATGTTTGGCGTGCTCGATCTTGAGACCCAAATGGAAGGATGTCGGTTCTCGATTGGTATCCGCAACTCGCATGACAAGTCGATTCGCCTCGGGCTGACCTCGGGCTTGCGTGTGTTCGTCTGTTCGAATATGGCGTTCAGCGGCGAATTCACGCCCGTGCTGGCGAAGCATACCAAGAGCTTCCACCTGATCGACACTCTGGCCGTGGGTGTTGACCGGATTCAAAGAAGCTTTGAACCAATGCGTCGTCAGGTGGAGGAGTGGCGTCAGGCACAAATCACTGACGAACGAGCTAAGCTAATCCTCTACGCCGCGTTCGTGGACGGAAAGCTGGAAGCGTCACGGAGTTTGCTCCCCGAGGTGCACCGGCTGTACTTCCAACCACAGTACGAGGAATTCTCGCCACGGACGATGTGGAGCCTGTCGAATGCGTTTACCAGCGCTTTCAAGGAACTCGATCCGGTTCCCCAATTCAAAGCGACGGCGAAGCTGGGAGCGTTCCTCTCACAACTTCCCGCGTAACCTAATCGTCTCCCCGTTTGTGATTTCGTTGATCGCAGACGGGGAGCCGCCTTCAACTCAAGGAGAAAAACATGTTTCAAGAATTGATGCCGTTGTTGTCGCAGCGGGTGTTGATCCTAACTCTGTCTCGTGTGAGCGAGCAAGAAGTCTGCGTCAACGTGATTCCGAAGCCATTGAAATCCGACCAACCGAACGATGACACTGCTCTCACTACGCCGTTGGCCGTCACTGGCACGCCTGAAGAGCTGGACGCGCAACTGCCGAAACAACTGGCGGAATTTGTGGAGACTCACCTGGGGCTGTTTTCAACCCTGAAGAGTGCGAAAGAACAGATGGACGCGGCCGCCAAAGCTGCGAGGGACACTGCCAAGAAATCAACAAACTCAAAGTACCACGGCGGATCGAGCAAGAGCGCCACTACAAACCCGGCACAGATGCAGACCGATGCCAAGGCCCAAGGCAACTCGGATGGTTCGCAATCCATTCCCGAAGTTACCCAGGCACTAGTGACTGGGACCAGCACGGTAGGCCTTGGTGCGAGTACTGGCAGCCTATTCGACACTGAAATCAAGAACGATCACTAAGCTTCGCTCAATGGTCGGGTGGGCAATTGCGCCCATATAGCGGTCGCGATACCTTGCGAGTGGCCGCCGATCTCCATTAATTCAGTCCCACCGCTCATCAGAATATCGAGTTGTTGGTCCGGTAGTCTCGTGTTACTAACCGGCGCCAAACCGTTTGTTCTGTGCGTTCTCCAGGCCTTCCGTTGAGGGTTCGGTCCAGCCAAACTTGGTATAGATTTCTAACGCAACCTCAAGGGCGAGTGCGCGCTTTCGTGTGCTGAGCTCATCGGTGGTGACCCGCCTTTCCACCTCTATGATCTCGTCTTGACACCAGCAGTTTCGCCCAACGGCGTCGATATCACCAAACAGGTCTTGCGGCCAAGTGAGGCTGCGTCCTGCCACGCCACGCAGCGCAAACGTGATGGCAGCCCTTGGTGTGAGAACTCCTCGACTTGCCATTCGGGCCGCTAACTCAAAGCCTGCGGTTGTCATGTCAAGTATCTCCATAACGTGGACGCGGTCGCCGAGCTGGGCGATTTCGTCAAATGATCTATTGTGAATGAACTGCCCGCTCCGAAAGATGCTCCATCGTTCCGCACGGCTCACCATTGTGCTGGAGTGCTCAATCTCGCCACTGATGCACTGGTCGCCGACTTCAAGTGTGTGCGGCGAAAATGAGGGGTAGGCGAACCAGTCTTGAACACGCACTTCTGAGGACAGCATAAACTGCCGACACTGCTCTACATCTTGAAATCTTGCTTTCTTAAATTCGGTCGGCCGGATCCAGACGTGCCAGTATGGTTTAGACCAGATCTTCCTTAAGAGTTCTGTTTCCGGCAACCTCTTTCTTTGCTCCCAAAACTCTTTGGGATCGGACTCAAGAGTCGCAAAGCCGACGGGTGTTTGTCTCTGCTTTTGGACCCTTATAAAGTCCCGGTTAATCTCCTCAACCTGGGATCCTAGGTCTCGCGGAAACAGTTGAATTTCAATACCAGCCTCGCTCAGAAGTTGATCACCGAGTCCGCGGATGTCGGGATTCGGATCAAGCATCCCAATAACGACACGGGCTACCCTTCGATCGATAATCCGCTGGGCGCAAGGAATCTTTGGGTGCTTCCTAGTTGTGCATGGTTCAAGGGTGGTATACACGGTAGCGCCTGCGACCAGATCGTCGGGTAGCTTGTCTTCAAGAGCGACATATTCTGCATGAGACTTCGATTTCTCTCCGCGATGGGCTTGGCTAAGAAGGTTGCCATCCTTAACGATGACTGCGCCGACTTTCGGATGTGGCCGGCCATCCTCAGGAGCGCTTTTTAACGCCTCCTCAATGGCCAGGATGGCGTAACGACGGTCATCATCCTCGACAGTATCAGCATCCGACTGCTTCCGCCCACTGACAGTAACCGATGATGACTTGACCTGTGCCTTGACGTCTTCGCCCATCTAAGAGCCGATTCTACATCATCAAAAAGGTGAATCAGCCCGCGCAAATCGGTCTCAGTGGGTCCCGCCCAGTCAAGGAACGCCCAAGAGCCAACCACTCGACAGCTTCGCTGGCTTATCGGAAAGAAGTTAACTAATGATCTGCAAGAATTCCCACATCATGATCGGTTCCTGCAGATCACTCTAGTCGAAAGGAGCAGTTATGGAAGTCCATCGCCTCGAAAGAGAATTCCACTACAACGGCGTCAAACTGCCGGACACCAGTCCAGCCATGATCCCCGAGCAGGTTCGGGATACCTATGTCCACCTGTACCCAGAGATCGCCACAGCGGCCATCGAAGGGCCTGAGACCGTCACTGGCAGACTGGTCTACAAGTTTGTTCGCGCCATTGGGGCCAAAGGTTAACCTAGCCAGTCTTGAAATCGAAGTTGATTGCTTCTTCTCCCAACTGTTCAAGGGTACCGCGGTCCACCAAGACAAAGTGCTCGTTCCAATTTAAGGCGATCCAAACCATATATTTCGTGCTAAAGAGCAGGATTTCCCGAACGAGGCGGTCCGTCTTGATTTGAGTCGTATCGTTGATCTTGTCTAGCAACAAACCTCGCGATGAGCAGTGTGCCATGTGTGAAAGGAAGCGGTAGTCCTTGTCGTATGTATCCTGGAAGCCCAATTCGGCTGCAAGTTGTCGAAAGTTTGAACCAAACCAATACGGAGCAGGATTGCCTTTCTTGTCGAATTGTAACCATTTCTTATGGGAGTTGATTTTTTTTCCCACCACTTGCGGCGCTCTTCAGGCAGGCCGACCGCTGCTGCGATGTCCTGAGCGTTGTGCCAAAAATGGGCAAGGAACCTCTCGCCTCGCTCTTCACGCTTCAGTTCTTCAGAGCACAGATAACCCACTTGGAGAGCAATCTCAAATAGGCGACGGGCAATCGTGGCGGCGTCCTCTCCATGCCCCAAAACACATAGTGGATAAAGGGATTGGTGGGACTTAAAAGCTTCGAGAAAAAGAGATCAGGTGCACGGCTGAAAGCAGAGTCTTGCGTTCTGTCTTTAACGACTGGTTCTTCCAGGAGCTGAGCGACGCGAAACCATAGGTTAAAGGCAGGGCGATGTCGGTCAAGCATCTCCTTCTTCAATGCTTTGTTTTGCTCGATACCTTGAGCGACAGCGTCATTTGGCATGAAGAAAAGTATACGGCTGGCTGCGCCCACCCCTCCGCCGCGGGCGAGCAGAGCATTTTTCGAGGACAGCAATGACAATCAAATATGAGAGGAAAAGCGCCTGCGTTGCGACTAAGCAGGTAGTAGGCTGCTTCTTCACGTGCAGCCGAACAGACCGTGTCATCCGCGCTTTGGACGCAGTTATGGATAAGTCCGATTCGCAGAAGAATCCAATCGAGGAGCAACTGAAACAATGTCCAGAAGCGTTCCAAGCCGGCGAGTTGCTGGAAAAGGCGTTGAATTCGCTCAAGTACGACAGCGACGAAGTAGACCTAGCAGAGCGTTGGCTGCCTCCGGCGGGCGCGATCATTCCTCCTCTCGTCTGATCGGTCTGCCGCTGGCGACCACAGTTCCTAACATCAGGAATCTTCGTTGGCACTACTGCACTCGCACCGACGAACAAATGGCAGCACGACTGGGGAAGAGCTTGTTGCGGTTGGGGATCTGCAGCGCCAGGGACTGGTCCGGAAGCGCCGTGGATCTTGTGGCACGCGGGTTCAAACGATTCTGCCGCGCCAACGACTCCGATGACGCGAGGAAAATATGGGATGGAGAGTTGAGGATCACGGATTGCCATTTCGACTCCTACGGCTCGCCCTGTAGCCCTTTCCAACCGGAGACCGAACCGGAGAGTGAAATGTTGTACATGATCGGGGAGTTCAATTCTTCGGCGGCGGCTCCGATTGGGCCGCTCCTCGATCAACTGCGGCAGGAGCACGAGCTGTTACCAAGAGCTTTCTTTGATGTCTTTACCGAGAATCTCTACAAGTGGATGCGCGTGTACGACTATCGAGACGCCGTCGAGCAGGCGAACTGCTACATGGAAGGTGCGGATGCTCAGGATTTGAAGGATTCCTTCTACCCGCTGGTAGAAAAAAAGATACCAGAGTGTATTCGGGTCCCGACTGATATCGGCTACAAGGACGGTGTGCGCCTTTTAGAAGACATTCAGCCCAGGTTGCGGAACACGATGGCGCGGCGATTGATTCGAGAAGTGTTAACGATGGACGATCACGGAAGAAATCGCGAACATGCATCGCCGAGTAAGTTGGCCGACCAGATTCCCGGCCTCGACGAATACCTGAGCGACACTGATGGCTGTTGTCCCGGGTGCGCCGTCACCTGGCATGAAAGCGACGAAATCATCGCCTGCTTTGACGAAGAAGCGAACACAATGGGGCAGAACGGACCGTTAGAGCCGTCGATCATGTTGAGGATCCGGGTGGATCGGCCCATGAATCAGCTGGATGAAGAAGTTCGCGGTGTCTTTGGGCACGTCGGAGCGATGCTGCGCTCGTTAGCTGCCGGCGCCAAGGTCGTCGAACTCATCCGGGGGGTCTACGATGAATACCTCTGTAACGATCGGCTCAAGTCATGAGTTCCGGTTGAGCCGAGTCCTCCTGGTGTACGGCACCAGTGACTACAACAGTTATCCCTATCGCCATCCGTTCATCACTGTCCATGAGGCTGTCCACGATAGCGATGGTGCCCGTCTGGCCGAAGGCCAATTGGTTACGCCAAAGATATTGAGCGATTTGCTGGTTGGCCTTGGCCGCTCGGCTCCGTTGGAATTTCTGCCGGAGCGGGTGATCGTACGTACGGCCGAGACAATCGTGTGGTGGATGCCGGCTTGTGTGCGGACCATGTCCTTCAGCGATCATGGTGGGGACGCAGCTCTGAAAAGGATGAATGGCAATGCCTATCCCCAACCGGCCATGGTGTTCAAAGCTTCAGGCTCTCATTTGTGGGTGCGCGCTCTGGTCAAGAACCAGCGGCCGGTGGCCGACACGAAAATGTCCATGGCGCCGCATTGGAACTGCTACGACAATGGTGTCGTCTGCACAGGATCAATGACAATTCCTCGCGAAAAATCAGTGAAAGCGATTGACCTCTGGGAGAAATCATTCTTCGAAAGTGAATTTACTCATGCGGCGGGGATTCGCCTGCATACCAAGTATTCCGGTGGCTTGTTGGCGATGTGGCAGTCGCTTCGGACCAAGAGAATATTCCCAATCCACCATTTGATCGAACTGAAGCAGAACTTTGCGGAGTTTGTGAATGACAACGACCAGAGCTATGGCAACGCAAACCAAGGAGGGTGAGCATCGCATTTCGTCTGCTCTGCTGCAAAAGAAAGTCCGCGTCACCGTGGTTGGTTGTGGCGGCACGGGCAGCGCGATCGCAGCCGGATTGCCTCATTTGCATCAAGCCATGCTGGCATGGGGGCATCCATATGGATTGCAGGTCACGCTAGTGGATGGCGACCGGATATCCAGATCAAACTGCGTACGTCAGCCCTTCAGCGAAAGTGAGATTGGGCTGTACAAAGCGACAGTGCTGGCCACGCGGATTAATTTGTTCTGGGGATTGGCCTGGAAAGGAAGCCCCACTTTCCTAGATGAAGGATGGCGGGAAGAAACTGACATCCTGATCGGGTGTGTGGATTCCCGGAAAGCTCGGCGTGCCATTGCGAATACCAGGTCATATTCGGAGAGCTACTACTGGCTTGATCTCGGCAACAATGCCGACACGGGGCAGTTCGTACTCGGGCAGCCAGAGAATCGGAAGAACCAAAAAACGGCGCGTCGATTGCTTACTGTTGCGGAACTGTTTCCGGAGATCATCAATGCAAAACTGGACAAGAAGGACAAGTTACCGTCCTGCAGTGCGGTTGAGGCACTTGAGCGCCAGGAACCGTTCGTGAACCAGATACTCGCCAATCATTCTCTGGCGATGCTGGCACGTCTGTTTCACTATGGCCGGCTGTCCTATCAGGGTGGATTCGTGAATCTTGCGACAGGGCGCGTGGTGTCTTTGTCGGTGGCATGATTCAGACTTGGCAAATTGCTTTGCTGCGCAACAGCGTGTTCGGAGCCCTTACCAACCCTGGGCGCCATACTGCCACAGTGGATGAAGTCGACCGTGCGGTTTGTGATTTTCGCAAGCAAAAGCGCCGAGCTTACGCGGCGGCGTGGCCTCCCGACCGCGATTGGAGGATAGATTCTATCTGGGCCTGTAGCGTCGCTTCCATGTGCTTTTTGGCTTCCTCGAAATTATTGCCATGAACCGAGATCGACAGTCGTTGGCAGTAACCAGTCCAACCATCATCCTCGGACCAGAATTCACATTCGATGGAGATAGATGCGGTCACTGGAACCTTGACGGCATGAGGCTGCATGGGTCCCTCCTATCATCCTAAAACGCATGAAGTACGCGACGACAGTCAACAAATGTCATTCACATAGGTGACGTTGCTTCAATCATCTCAAGCTGGATACACTCTTTAAGTATAGCTCCCTTGAAAGTTCTCCTCACCGCTTGATCGGAAGATCAGTATGGCCGATTACGTCTCACTCCCCATCGTCCCTACTTCTTTTTTGGCTTCCATCCTGGGTGGTTCGCCGCATATGCAGCCCTGAGCTTTGCCTTGGCTGCCGCTGACATTGGTTTACCTTTCCTCGTATTTCCTTTTTTGCCGGCAGGGACTACCTGCGCTGAGTGAGCAGCACCGCCCGAAACATGTTCCAGAGCTCGAATACCCTCATCTATCTGATTCCGACGCTGCTTTAGAGCCTTAATTGCATTCTCAATCACTACATCTGCCATCGTGGTTTTTTCTCCTCGGCAGGAGCTTATCACAATCACTAACGGGTACTACTAGAAGTCCGATGCCCGATGGCTCTTATTGAGAACTGAAACCTTCACATCGATCAAAGGGTATTGTTTCAATGTCAGGAGGCTAGGGATTCCGGCGTTTAGCCTCTTGGGCGGGTTGTATGCGGAGACCCTCTATGAAACTTTCCACGGTGGGAGCTCTTTGCGCGCCGATTGGAATGAACCGCGCGAACGATCCTTCGTGATTCGCAATAGTTTCGCGCGCCAATAGAATCTCACGACAGAGCGAAACGGTTTCTGTGCGGTATCCACGGATTGCGGAATTAGTGTTCGCGGGGGATGATTCGCTCGGTTGCACGCGTTCATCTGCGCAAGTATGACCGTTAGCGTCGCCTTGAGTAAGATCCGACCTCCAATAGCAGTTGCCAACGAAAGACCAAGTGAAAGTAACTCGTGGCAGGATTTCAGATTACTGCCTGATCCAAGTTCTCGGATTCGAAGAACCGAACTTCGGGGGCAGTGAATTCGGGCAAGATTCGACTCGAACCGACGCCAAAATTGGGCCAAAGATTGGAATCATGATCGTTAATCAGATAATCCATCGCCGAAAATTCACACGAGTCGCATCATTGCGACCGTTTGGCCGCCAACCGCAGTTCTTTCAGCTCATCAAGGCAGGCAGCACACTTCCGAATATGGGCGAGGACGGCATTGGCGTGGGAGGCTAATGGCTTTCCTGCAACGCTGATTAGAACGGCGCGTCCTGGACAATTGACACGTTCAGGATTGGGATGCCCCTTGCGCAGGTGGTTACCAAATGCTGCGACTAATTTGTCCAGCTCCTTCTTTCGGTTCACGATAAGCCCTTCTCGTGTTTGCAAGCACGCTTGATCTCACTGTTATTCCCGTGTCTGCATTCTTATACCGCCTTGCTCAATACGAATGCTATTTGAATTCGTAAATCTGACAAATAATTTGTCCCACGTACGCGATATTTCCTGGTATCGCGGCCATATATATGTGAGGGAAACCCTCTGGATCTCTGCCCAGAGCCTCCGCATTATGAATAAGGATAATATTCGCAAGAGTCGCCGCACATTTCGTTGGCCAAAAGAAGCTCGAGAACTAATCCGGGTCCAACTGAGTGCGAGTCGGTCTCGTCTTAGCGAGCGACATTCTGACCATGAAGCGAGGATGCTGATCGCGAAACTCGCGGAGGTCTCGGGCAATCCAAGAGATGCTTGTTGGCGTTTCGCGCGCCAGTCTGGCGTGACCGGTAAACGTGCTTATAGCCAATGGCCGGAACGCGCACAACAGAGGTTGCTGGACTTGATCGCCGTGCAACCGTTGCCGGAAGTTGCCATTTCGATGCGCCGGTCTCCAGGCTCCATCCGATCCATGCTGTACAGACTGGGCGCAAGCGCCAGGATGGGTCAAGACTGGTTCACCCGATACACCCTCGCGGAGGCACTGCACATTCGCGCAGAAGAAATCCAAAGATGGATATCTCTCGGCTGGTTGAAATCCCGCCGAGTACAGACCGGAAAGCTGCAAAGGGAGATCATTGAAGCGGATGACTTCGCCGAATTCTGCAAAGCCCATAGCAGAGAGGTTGTGGGCCGAAGACTGAATGTTGACAGGCTAAACTTTGTTAAAGATTTTGTGTTTCCCTCAAGTCATGCGGAACTATTGCCAGTGAGAGAAAGCAAAAAAGAAAGGGCTGCGTACCAACAACAGACGGGTAGATTGTCACAAGCATATGTTGATGAACACTGCGACGATGGCCTCGTCCGCTCCGCCTGACTGGCGTTTTGCAAGCGATTCCAGCAAAGCCCAAGGCTGAAGCTGCGCAAACTAGCCGATATAAGCTTCGTGCAAGGTATTAGTTCGGGCAAGAGAATGGCCCTTATATAAAGGCCCACTTGAAGCACCCCGTATCGGCGAACCGTCGAGAATCAGAACGGGAAAAAGTGCTGATTTGGAACACCAAAAGGGGCCAAAAAGAATCCACTCAATGGTTGCATCAAGAGCGCATGGTTAAGGTAGCCACAAGTATTCCCGAGATTGAGGTCGATGAAATCGACGATTGGTTACGCTAACATTGCTCATCTTGCGACATTTCTCTCTTGGCATTCTGAGATTGGCCTACTGCGCCTCATCATGTGCGACCCTGATTTATTTCTTGGCACTATACGTGCAGTATCGATACCCAGGAGGTGAACTCTATGGGTATGCAAGGAGCACGGCGGAAAGCGATGCCGACAAAAAATGGAGATCTTCGGAGATCCCTCAGTACCGACTGGGGGTGTACCTCATCTCCAATGGCTAAAGGACTTGTTTATCTCGCTAGCCCCTATAGTCACCCGAACGAGAGTGTCCGGAATGCAAGATTTGATGCCGCTGTTGATTGCTGCGGCTGGCTCTTAAAAAATCATCCCACTAAGCTCATTTATTCTCCAATCGCGTATTCCCATCAAATTGCCTTGCGGTGCGCTTTGCCCACCGACTGGCGGTTTTGGTCGAGGCTCGATACGTTTTTTCTTACTCGTTGTTCGGAAGTGTGGGTGCTTGCAATCGAGGGGTTCTCACAATCAAGAGGAATCGCGGCGGAGAGAGAAATTGCGGAAAATCTGCACCTTCCCGTCAGATTCGTAACCGGTCCATTCCCTGGCCTGCCTCAAATTTACCTTCTAAGGGACGACCAACCCAACGAACAAAATAGGTCGCGCTGGTTGGCGGAGGCGGGAGTTGTTGACCAACGTGGTCCCCAGAATTACTCTACGTCACCATGACTATCGCGGTGGGTCGTTGCTAACAGTAATACCGCTCCGCGCCGGACACTCAGGCGGCCCCAAGTTATCGGTCTTCAGCTTGCCTTTCACGCGGGCTACGTCACGCCAGAACGCACTGCGCAAACCGGAGACAGATCCCCCAAGAAAGTGTGCCGACTCTTTCCAGGTGTAACCTGCATAGCGAAGAGCCAAGATCGTACGGCTTCGCTCACTGAGCGATCGCACAACTTGGTCTAGCTCCAAGCGGGCGTGAACATAGCGCGGCCAGGTCAGATCTACGGCCCGAGTAGATAGCTCTGCCGTTCCGCCCAGGAACTCGACTCGCCTGAGTTTGGCAGCGTGGCGATAAAGGGATCTTTGGAATGCGAGCATAAGGAGGCGATCCGTTCCCCGGGAGAAGAGCATGACTTGCTCTCGATCAAGGTAGCGTGACACTTGAGCAACGGTGGTCTCCATGAGTTCCGCAGCCTGGCCGTAGTCGGATAAGAGAAATTGAGTGCGCCTCCAGACACAGCCCCAGATTCGATGCGCGGCATCGCGCACGTCTGGCCGGATAGACCTTCCGGCCCGGTCTACATCTTTGTCCCACCAAAGTGGAGCTTCAGTATGGCTCATACAAAATCACCGTTTGAGGACCGCCGTGAATCTCTAGAGTGCCTATGACTAAAAATGCGAGCACAGCCCTTGACGCAGCTGGCTATGGGTCGAGGACTGGACATAGCAAGAGCTCCAAAAACTTCACGACGGCGGCTCTTCACCGGCTGAGTGTCGTGGGTCCTGTGTACTTCTCCGGACGAGAAGAAAGTGATACATCCTTAGCCGGAAGGCTGGTACTGAAGTCAATTTTATTTTCTCTGGTCGTGATTCCGGCCAGGACTAGGCGACGCCCAGTGGGATGGCCGCCATGATGCCGACTTGAGGTTGGTTTGTTCTCTTGGAGTGTCTAGGAAGGCCGATGATTCTGAAAACGTTGCAGTGCAGTCTGTGCTTCATGAAGATCGGAAGTACGTTTCTCAAGTTCGGCGCCATAAATTTTGGCGCACTCGTACAGACGTGAGTTCTGAATAGCTGCGGCGGCTGGAATAGCGACCGATTTGGCGAGTCGCAGATGCTCTTGAGTGAAACTTTCGGGCGCGGAGTGGCCCAACGAAAGTAATCCCAGGGCCTGGTGCGAAGCAACCAATGGAACGCAAAGCCAGGAACGCAGATGACCGGAACCCTTGAAGGGGCGCCATTCCGCTTCCTGCTTGGTATCAGAGACCACAACCCCCCCCCCTTGACTGAATAAAACTCGCTGCAGCAGCGGGAATTCGGCCGCGTCGAGAGTCAGAGGGTATTTCGCCGCCTGTTTCACTGCATCGGAGCGAGGCGCTTCTCGCGCCACGAAGAGGAGCGAGTCTGACTCCAGAAGCAGGATCTGTGCCGACTCGTAAGGGACCAGTTCGAGGAGAGACTGAAGCAAAGTATCCAGAACGTTGTCCATTCGCAAGTCTTGGGTCAGTGCGAAGGTAGCCTTTCGCATTGCATCCGCCTCGGCCCTGGCGGATTCAGCCAGTGATAGGTTTCTAGCGACTTCCTCTTCCGCGTATTTCTGTTTTGTAATGTCGAGCACGGTTCCGACCAGCCGACGGATATTGTCTTTGCTATCTCGAACTGGAAAGCCGCGTGCCCATACCCAGCGTGATTCGCCATTTGGCGAAACAATCCTGAACCGTTCGTCAAAGTTTCCGGTCTGGGCGGCCTGGTCAAGCTTGAGAAGCACTTGGACACGATCCTCTGGATGGATGACCTTTTCGTACGAAAGCGGATCTCGCCGCAGCGCCTCGCGCGATTGTCCTGTAATGGTTTCGTAGGCCTGATTCACATAGAGGGCCTTCTTAGTCTCGGAATCGATCATCCAGAAGATTTCCTGGATGTTATCGGCCATCTGTCGGAATCGCTCTTCGCTCGCCCAAAGAGAAGTCTCGGTGGTATCGAGCGCGCTGTCTGTCTGCTCCTGCTGCTGGCGGGCTATCAGCAAGAATCTAGAAAGAAAGAAGAGCACGACGCATAGGGTGCTTAAGGCTATCCCTAGTAATAAGGAAGAGAGGTCGACGCTACGGCCTCGTGCTGCGAGAAGCGCTACCAGCAAAATCGCAAAAGCGAGACAAAAAAGGGTCAAACTTATCCGCCGGCCAAACTTTGGAAGCTCGCTGGAAAAGAATCCACGACGGAGTCGTTCAACTCGTTCCATAGGCTGCTGGTCTCGTCTACGACGGTTTCCGGCCAGATAGTATCCCCTCATTTATAGCGCGTCAAGCTAACCAAGATTGCTTACCAAGATTGCTCTCTTTTCCAGCAGATCCACCCCAACTAACCAACTAAAAGGATGAACAAAATGCCGAGAGGATGTATGAAACTCCGCCGGAAGGAATTTTGTCCGATTCACAGATCTTTATTCTGCTGTGGCCGGGAACAAGCCCGGAAGGGACGAAGACTGCGTCTGGGTGTCGAACGGATTGAGGATCCGCATCACCCGAGAGGATATCGGGAGCTCAGGTCAACCGGAGAGATGCGGAAATTGCTGAATCGCAAGATAGTCGAACAGAATAAGCAGTGTGCCATTTGCCACGAGGATTTCACCGACTACAGCGATATCGTGCCAGACCACAAAAATCCGAAAGGAATGGGTGGGGCTTGGAGAGATGACCATCCAGAGAATATCCAAGCAACGCATTGGTGGTGCAACTCAGAAAAAGGATCGCGTAGAGCAGGCTAGTGACGGACCTATTGGTCCGCGTCTCGAAGAAACGTACCCACATAATTTTTAGCTCAAATTTGGCGTTTACGGACTCGCGACCGGTGTAAGCCTGGCGCGGATTGGCAATCAAAAGCACTTCCCCTCAGACGCTGCGAAGCTACCGCGATAGTCGCACCGAGGACGGTGGAACATTGACAGACTCCTCGCGGAAAGGATTTGTCATCCCAGCTAATCTAAATCGGGATGGGGGACAGAAGGACGCAAAAGGTGTGCCAAATGCAGCTTGGGGACTGTCCGGAGGATATCGCACCCTCCGCCAGACCTTGATTTAAAAAGATTTAGGGGAAAGACTAATGCCTAATTGATACGGGTGAATCGACATCACTCGTCTTTCGACTTGGATCCTGAGAACAAAAGTCAGCTATGCCGAGGAACCAGAACACACAGGGCGTGAACATAGAGGGCGTGGCCAATAGCGCGATTCGAGAGGTGTCAATTAGGCTTAGCCGCCCCCGTGGCTCGGACTTCAAATTCTTCAAGCACCTTCAGGCATTTCGCCAATTTGCTCCTCCCGACTGGCACCCGAGCGCATATCTTTTCGAGTGTCTTCTGGTTCATTCCTCCGAATATGAACTGGCGCTTAGGGAAATTTGCGATCCTGATTAACTGATTACGACTAGCGATCGCGTCTCTTTTCTCATTTAGTGCCCAGCGCATACCGGACTTTTTTAAAACGGTATGAACCGCGCTAATAAAGTTGTGAACATCAGAAAGGCGTACAGTGTTGTTCAATCGAGGGTCATCGTAACGGAACC
Source organism: Acidobacteriaceae bacterium (assembly GCA_003169715.1). Lineage (GTDB taxonomy): Bacteria > Acidobacteriota > Terriglobia > Terriglobales > Acidobacteriaceae > PALSA-188. The sequence continues at coordinate 16,125 of PNAR01000123.1, forward strand.
GCAGATATTTCGAGGTACGCACTGGAGGGGTGACAAAAACATCGACGAACTTGTCATTTGTTGGACTTAATCGAGCCAGAACGGTGACCAACCGTCTTTCGTCGGATGGAGACTTAAATTGCCATCGATCCGAACCTTTGTATCCGACGAAATGTCGCGAAGCGATTACTGACACCAGCCGCCCGCTTCGCAGACGAAGACGCGGACGGAATCTGCGTTCGCGATCCTCTACGAAAACTTCGCCTGCGGAAGCAGAGGCGATCTCATTCACCAGTCTGATGCGTAGAAGTCTGATATTCCGCGTCTGTGCGAGCCAGTTTTCAGAGAATGGACCTTTATAGCCTGCCAGCTCGAAAGCGCGGCTGAGTGACCCAAACCGCGCTCGATAGGTTGATGGCGATGCTAAGCCCGGGTTAGTTCCAATCAGATGCATGGTCAATCTACCTTTCTGAGCGTGAATTGCCTTAAGGTCATCGAGCAGGACATCATTTTCCTTGTTTCGTGTATAAGCCGCGATGGTTTTCTGTACTTCTTCAAAGATGGAGGGCTCAATCAAAGCTTCAAATGCATTCGGGTAAACAGTCCACTCAGATCGAGGGACCTCCTGTCTGGGTGTATACAACCGCATACTCGACCGACCATACACATTGCAGCCAACATATTTTGGGTGCGTCAGAATATGGTGAACAGCTCGCGGGTCCCAGTGCGTTCTACCCCGATTAAGGATTCCCCGTCTTTCCAATTCAGCAGCGATTGCTGTGAAAGACATTTTTTCTACGAGAAACAAGCGATAAATTTCATGGACACAGGCTACCTCCTCAGGAGGTCCGGGCACTTGAATAACTCGATCATTAGCTATGCTCTTTCGTTCTCCGTCGGATATGATTTGCTTGGGTTTCCCGTCTGCGGAGATCAGCAAACGACCTAAGCCGTATCCCGGCGATCCTCCTTGCCGATATCCGAGTGCTGCCAGTCTTTTTTGCGCGGCGAATATCTTGACCCCCAGCTCTCGACTGTATTCTCCGGCCATGACTCTCTTCAATGACTTCATGATTAAGTTTGGCATACCGCTATCATTGGAGAATGGCTCCGCGCAGTAGTGAACTGGAATTCCCGCCGACTTACACAGAAACTCGTAATGTGCGGATTCGTCTGTGTCTTGAAAACGTCCCCAGCGGCTCACGTCAAAGACGAGTATTACTTTGTAAGACGCAACACCTTTTACAACATCTTGAATCAACGTCTGAAGCCCAAGTCGCTGCCGAAAGCTGACGCCTGTTCTGGCCTCGTCCGAGTAGGTCTTTACGACGGAAAATCCGTGACACTCGGCATACTTGGCGATCGTTTCAGATTGGTTCATTAGGGAATATTGTTGGCGCTCAGTCGACATGCGAAGGTATTTCGCGGCAGGAATTAAACTTTGTTTGTTCACTGCGTTACTCCGCGTACTCAGTTTTTCGTAGTTTACTGACTTTAGGAGATGCACCTGTTTCAAAGTTAGGCACTGCCAGTCCGTGCAAGACTTACGTGAACCGCTGAACGCCGCACGCTCGACTCTGCCCGTTTTTCGATCTGAATTACAGAAGAGTCGTGCAATTATTTCGCATTATTTCCCCAGCAAACGATTGCAGGATGCAGAGGTGCTGCGGCGTAGCCAGAATCCGTAAAATGACTGTCATAGGATGGGGGAATCTGGGCGAAAATGTGGATCCAATACTCGCACTTATAAACCAAACGCCGACTGACGGCCGATCAGCCGGCTTGTTGCCCTCTCTGCAAGCGAAAATGCCCTGCCTGTTGCTGTACTATAGAAATGAGCGTAAGATTGTCTTACCATGCACACCAAAGTTTCGACTAAGGGACAAGTAGTTCTTCCGGGCCCGCTTCGTCGCCGACTTGATATTAGGGCAGGGGATCCGCTGGACGCCAACATTGAGAACGGACGAATCGTATTAACGCCCCAGCGAAAGCGGGCACATCGAATCAAACTTGTGACTGACCCGGTCACTGGACTACCTGCTCTAAGCGCCGGTCCAAACGCACCGACGTTGAGCAGCAAGGAAGTTGAGGAGATCTTAGCAAACTTCCCATGATCTACTTACTCGATGTGAATGCTCTCGTTGCCCTCGGATTCATCAATCACGAATTCCATGCTCGCGTTGCTTCTTGGGTACAATCGAGTAAATCACAGCACTTGGCGAGCTGCTCGATCACCGAGCTCGGATTTGTGCGGGTGCTGGCCCAAGCCCCGGCCTACGGATTTACGGTTACCCAAGCCCGCACATTGTTGCTGCGTCTTAAGGAAGTGCGCACCTCTCGTCTTGCATTCATTCCCGACGAACACGATGTTTCTCATCTTCCCGGGTGGGTCAGGGCGCCTAAGCAAGTAACCGATGGTCACTTGAGCAAACTGGCGGCCGCGCATGGCGCGGGCCTCGCCACATTGGACGAGAACATTCCTGGCTCGTATTTGATTCCGAAGTAGTGATTTCGTGCCGGATTTTTTGGTGCTCATGAGTAATGCGGGGAGATGGAAGACTTCTCATCGATGGGACACTCACTTTTGCTGTTCACCATGGTTGTGGGCGAACAGCGTGCGAAAAGCTCCGGTCAGCAGCACTTGGTTAGGCGTGCCCGACTGACGGCCCATCAGTCGTCTTCACATGGTTTCCGGTTTTCCTCAAAATCCGGATGCGGCCGAGATCGAACGCGGTCCTGTCGATTGACGGGGTATAACGCATTGAGCGGAAATGCCACACCTCCCTGGGGGCCGGGGCTGAGCTCGACTGCACCGAGGAGCGGGCCGATCAAGTCACGCTGCATTAATGAGTTTGCCGTTCTTCTGTTTGCCGTTCTTCTGTGTCCAGAGTTTCGACACCAAGGGATAGAAATCCGACAGCTCAGTCAGCTTCAACCCTGTGTGCAGCCAAGGGTCGTTCTCAAACGAGCGGTGATAATGAACAGGCAAGTGCGAGAAGAGATGGCAACTGACTACCCCATCGTGGGCGTTGTTGAGCCTGCCAACCAACGTTACGTAGCTGCGCTCAAGGGCAGGAGGCTGTCCCACCCAATGTAACTCTCCTCCATTTCTACGTTTTTGCTTACAGAGCAGAAGAGCTAGCATAAAACTGCTGTCAATCCGAAAGATGGAGCGATGCTTCCTCGGCAAATGAGTAACCTCGACGTGCTCGGGAAAAAGGGCCTTGATCTGTTCAAACAGCTCTCGACGGAAGCGTGCCGAATTCTCCAGTCTGTTACGCCGAACGGCGTCTCCCTCTGGTTCGTATCCGACCAAGGTGTACAGGCGTTGAAGACCTCCGAAGCGCTTTCGCAGGGTTGTTAGAGAAGGCATGTTTCTCGCTTTCTCGAAAAGCGATTCGCTAAGCTTGCCTTGCCCTTAGATTTCAATAATCTCCTCACTCTGCGCAACATTTGCTCGTTGCTCCAGCGACAATCAGCAATCCTGCGTAACTTCGCTTGCGCTAAATCAAAAGTCCTCTGGTCTATAAGCGGCTCGAACGCTCCTTGCTTTGTGACCCAACTCTCCCGCGCGATCGGAGTTCGAGTTGTCGCACGAAACTTTTGCGAGAATCGGCCCCAAACGTTGAAGCCTGTGTACTTGGGATTGCTGACAGTGTTTAGAACGGTCTGATTTGTCCAAGGCTGACGCAAGTCAGGTTCAGCGAATTAGCGAACAGCGCAGAAACATTGGAGTTCTTGCCTGTCCGCCTAGGGCAGAGCTACCCGCAGCAGTACCCGCAGTCAAAGGTCACGGATCACCCGATCATCGATCCGCTTGGCGAGCCGATGACGATCCGCGAAGTGGCCAGATTGCTCGGCTGCTCGGCTTGGACCGTGCGCCAGAGGCATATCCCATCAGGGCTTCCTTACTTCCGCATCGGGAGCATGGGAAAGCTCATTTTCTATCGAAGCCAGGTAGTCCGCTGGGTTCTCGAACACCAAAGGAAAGGAGGAATACAACTGTGACACTCTACCGCCGTGCGCAGCAAGTTTTGCGAGCCGGGAATCTTGAGAACTTCCAATTGAGTCCTGGCCGTTTGCAATTCTGCAAGCGCCTTCTGAGCGCGCTGCTGCACGTCGTCCTGAACGAACTGCTCGAAGCTGCGCAAGCGGGAAGCTGCGGATACGACAATCGGCTGTTGGCAAAGGACACACAAAGCGTCTTCACGTATCACTGGAAAAGGGTCGGTTGGGTAAGCAAGTGTTTCGGAATAACGACGGGCGGACTCCCACAGCTGCTTCCACGCCGCGGCTCCGAGACCCGAAAGCGCGGAGTTGGCCGCGAACACTTGGGTGGCGGTCTTCGCAGCTTCACCAGCAGCATTTGCGTGGGACAAATGTGTTTCAAACTTCTCAAGGGCGGCTTCAGAAAGCGCATGCTGCAGATTTGAAGTAAGCGCGCCGAGATCCCTGAGTCGGCGCCCGCGCGCCTCAAGAAGATCGGCTTGTCCCGTCGGGTTATTCTGTAGCGCGCGGGTAAGAGTTGTGAGACGGTCTCGATCCTCATCACTCACATTGCAGATCGTGTCGATATCCGTCAAATTCGTTTCCGGCGAGATATTGGCGACAAGGATGCCTGCCACGGTGTGGGGCCGGAGAGACAGTATCCCGATTTCGCGTGCCCGCGCCTTTTCGAGCACATCCTTTTCGGTTTTGAGTTGCGTGCCCACTGCACGGCAACCCTCCGCTAGATCCTGAAATATCTGGAGAATTTCAGGCACGTAGGTTAGCTCGTTACTCGTCTCAACTTGGATAGTCGCGCAACTCGCGTCGAATACATTGATTCTGGACAATTCATCATCGGTGGCAGCTCCATCTAGCCATGCAAACGACCGCTCCGTCGCGCCAGTCCGGAAGTCAATATTCGCGCTTGCGGGCTTGCCCGGTTCTGGATCAAAGATGCTCGGCAGGATGCGCCGTCCCGGATTACGGGCGCGGCCAGCTTTTTTCAGAATGCGCGCGAGTCCACTTTTGCCTGAAGCATTGTCTCCGTATACAACCGTGAGACCATCGGGGCCGAAGGTAATGGGGCCAGAAGCGAGGGCGTTGACATAGGTGATGTCGCGCAAACATAGGAGAGCTACCGGCGGTGTTGACGCGCCAGAAGCGCGAACGTGTTCGGCCTTCGCGGGAACCGGTAAGGGCGTGCCTGGTACGGATGGACCATTGGTTGACTTCGCGATCGAAGCCAATTCTGTAATATCGAATTCCGTCAGATTGCTAACTAGAACACGACGCAGAACGTCTCGCTGCCAATCTGGAAGCTTGTCCGACCAGACAAGTAAGTCATCGAAAGTGAAGGTGGACACCTACAGAATCCTTTCACTGGCAGAATGGCCCCTGGTCGGAAATATACAGCGTTTACGGGCGCATCGGGAACTTACTAAAAAGCGAATGACAATTCAAACGTTTGTCCCACTCTCTCGTACTTCGCGAAGCGCCCGGTTGAAGAAATGCCGAATCGCCTGCTCTCGCACCTGAGCATCCGTGAGGACAATATTTTTCATTTCGTTATCGCGTTGAAAAAGATCAATCGCGCCTTTAAAGAAGGCTTCGGAGAAAGCTGCATATACAACATCGGGGGGGTTGTTGCGTAACATCTGGGCCATATCGTCATCGACGATAGTCCGGTTTACCTGCTCGAAGCGGATAAAGTCCTCTCGCGTGAATTGCGTCCCGTGCCGGTCATTGAATGCCTTGATGATCGCCGACAGAGAGCGCTCCTCGTCCTCCGTGTAGGGCTTGGCGCCGAACTCGCTGATAGGTTTCAGGGTCGCTCGATCACCTGGACTGAGCGAAGC
>PNAR01000280.1 GCA_003169715.1 Acidobacteriaceae bacterium
AGGTCCGCAAAGAACAGGTGATGGTTAACGATTACGATGTCGCTCCCCATGGCGCGCCTGCGCGTTTCTGTGATGAAGCAGCGCCCCCACTCGCTGCACTTCTGTCCCGCGCATGCTTCTGCGCGCGCATCGAGCCTGTGCCAGACCGCACTGGTTTCTGAAATGGACGAGAGCTCCGCGCGATCGCCGGCTTCGGTGGTTTTTTCCCACTCCGATATCGTTCCGAAATGATTGATCTCTTCAAGGCCGTTCAATACAGGATGGGATGTCAGGTCATAAAGCTTCTTTCGACACAGGTAGTTATTGCGCCCTTTCATGTAACAGACGCTTAATTTCCCCTCGCCATTAGGAAACAGAGCTTGTTCAAGAAAGGGAATGTCCTTGTGAAAGAGTTGCTCTTGCAGATTCTTGGTGCCCGTAGAAATAATCACCCGCTTCCCGGATTGGATCACGGGTAAAAGATATGCGAGGGTCTTGCCCGTCCCCGTTCCGGCTTCAACGATCAAGTGCCGTCTCTCTTCCAGAGCCTGCTCCACGGCCTGAGCCATTTGAAGTTGGCCGCGGCGGAACTCATATGCCGGATGAGTGCGCGACAGCAATCCGCCGGGACCGAAGAACTCATAGAGGCTTGAGCCCCGTTTTCGTGGACGTGAATCAGGGGAAACTACCGGCTGCGGGCTTGGAGTCACGGAGCCTCTATAATACTCACTGCCGCGTTGAAGGAGAAAGTTCTTGTCATTGCCGCAAGACCCGCTCTGGTACAAGGACGCGATCATTTATCAGGTCCATGTCCGGACCTTCTACGACAGTAATGGGGATGGCATAGGAGAGTTTCGCGGTCTCGCCCAGAAGCTGGATTACCTGCAAGAACTTGGCATCACCGCCATTTGGCTGATGCCCTTCTTTCCGTCGCCTTTGCGGGACGATGGCTACGATATCGCCGACTACCGGTCGGTTCATTCCAGCTATGGCACGCTTGATGACTTCAAATTATTTCTGGAAGCGGCGCACCAGCGCGGCATTCGCGTGATTATAGAAATGGTGCTGAACCATACTTCCGATCAGCATCCCTGGTTTCAGGAATCGCGAAGTTCCCGCGACAATCCCCGCCGCGATTGGTATGTGTGGAGCGAGACCGACACGAAATATCGTGGGGTCCGCATAATTTTTACGGATACCGAACTCTCCAATTGGGCGTGGGACCCAGTCTCAAAAGAATATTATTGGCATCGTTTTTTTAACCATCAACCTGACCTGAATTACGACAATCCCGCTGTCCGCGAAGAAATGTGGGATGTAATGAAGTTCTGGCTGGATATGGGAGTGGACGGCTTCCGCCTCGATGCCGTTCCCTACCTTGTAGAGCGGGAAGGGACATCGTGTGAAAACCTTCCCGAGACTCATGCTGTTTTGAAAGAGCTGCGAGCCAAACTAGATCGGGACTTTCCGGGTAGGATGCTGCTGGCAGAGGCAAATCAGTGGCCTGCGGACTTGCGCCCCTATTTTGGAAATGCCAACGAATTTCACATGGCATTTCATTTTCCCCTGATGCCACGAATGTTCATGGGGCTCAAGCTCGAGGATCGCAAGCCGATCACTGAAATATTGCAGCAAACGCCTTCCATCCCTGATGCTTGCCAATGGTGTCTGTTTCTGCGAAATCATGATGAGCTGACCCTCGAGATGGTCACTGACATGGAACGGGATTACATGTATGACGAGTATGCCAAAGACAAGAGCATGCGCCTGAATGTAGGTATCCGGCGCAGGCTTGCTCCGCTCTTAGATAATGATCGTAGACGTATTGAGCTTATGAATGGCCTTCTGCTGTCATTGCCGGGAACGCCGATTATTTATTACGGAGACGAAATTGGCATGGGGGATAACGTGAATCTTGGCGACCGGAACGGCGTTCGCACTCCCATGCAATGGGATGGCGGATGGAACGGCGGCTTTTCCTCGGCCGATCCCGAAAGCCTTTACTCGCCGATCATGCTGAATCCTGTCTATGGATACCAGGCTGTGAACGTTCATTCTCAGAAACGTTTTGATCACTCCCTCCTTTCCTGGATGAAACGCATCCTAAGAGTGCGAAAATCAATGCCTGTGTTCGGACGCGGTTCCATGGAATTTCTTTATCCTGCGAATCACCGGGTGCTGGCTTACGTCCGCGAATTGGGGAAAGAACGTATTTTGGCGGTGAACAATCTTTCCAGCTCGGCCCAGGTTGTAGAGTTGGATTTGCAGCGGTACAAGGGCGATATTTTGATTGAGATGTTCGGGAAAAATATTTTCCCGCGAGTCACCGACAGGCCGTACCTGTTGACTATGGGCCCTTACCAGTTCTACTGGTTCCGTTTGCGGAAGATTTGATCCACATTTCGCGCTTCACAAACTGTAGCTCCACTAAGTTGCCTGGAGGAAACTGATTGGCCGAAGGAAGCATTCTCACCGATGATTTTCTTCGTGAATTAATGAATGTCGGTGAGGTGGACATTCTCATCGGTGTGCCCACTCTCAATGATGCTGCCACGGTCGGCCAGGTCGTGCAATGCACACGTGCTGGATTGCTGAAGTATTTTCCGCGGCAGCGTTCCGTAATCGTCAATGTGGATGGAGGGTCGAGAGATTCCACCCAGGATTTGGTTCGAGCCGCTTCCATCAGCGACTTGGCGCAGGGCACAAATCCAAGCGCGTTGCGGACCCTCCATTGCATAAGCACAAGTCATGAACGAAGCACTGAGAATGGAATGGGGCTTCACACTATAGTTGCCGCAGCCGACCTCGTGCGGGCGACAATTTGTGGGGTGGTTTCGCCGGATTCCGTCAGCATCGAGCCGGAATGGATTGAGCGATTATTGCGGCCCGTGAGCCGCGACAACTTTGATATGGTCACCCCAATCTATCGCAGGAACAAGTTTGATGGATTGCTGGTCCGCAATCTTGTTTATCCGATGACTCGCGCCCTTTATTGCAAACCGGTGCGCGAACCGCACCCGGCGGATTTCGCTTTTTCGGGACGACTCGCCAGCTTTTTCCTCGAACAGGACATTTGGTCGCAGCCCGCCATCCAAAATGGAGCTGAAACCTATTTTGTCATCTCAGCCATCACTGGCGGCTTTCGCCTTACGCAATCCTTTCTGGGGCCCAGGCCGCGGGTTGACCATTCTTCCGGAGATCTGGTGCAGGCCCTCAGACAGAGCGTGGGTGTGCTGTTCTGGGCTTTAGGAAAGAATTTTCCAGTGTGTCCAACGAACAGTGCGACCGAAACGACGACGGCAACTGGTGCGGAAGCGGAACTGAGCATGGAGCACGTGCGGGTAAACCGCAAGCGCTTACATCAAATGTTCGTGCACGGCCTGGAGGAACTGAATCCTGTACTGTATTCCATTCTGTCCTCCGCGACCCTGGCGGAACTGAACCAGGCCGCGACAGCCGCGGAAGATAGTTTCCGCTACTCGGACGACCTGTGGGTCCGGACAGTCTATGAGTTTGCGGCTGCCTACCATCAAGAGGTGATTAGCCCGGATCATATTATCCAGGCGCTGGCGCCTCTGTATCGCGGCAAGACCTACACATTTCTGGTTGAGAATCGAGACTCATCGGCCGTGGATGTCGAGAAAAATGTGGAGAACCTCTGCCTGACTTTTGAACGGCTCAAACCGTATCTCCTCGAAATATGGAATGGAAGGAAGTGAGGGCGAAATGTGGGACCTGATCGTTATGGAGTTAACCCGGGCCACGCGAGAGATTGTGGCGAGTACCGCACACTTCTTGCCGCGCTTGTTGGAGATGCTGATCATTGTGGTCGCCGGCTGGATTATTGCGTACCTATTGAGATACATCTTGCGCAGCATTCTTCGGTTGATCCGGTTCGACAAGATATCGGAACATGCCGGCGCAGCACAACTTCTTAATAAAGCGGCCCTCCCTGTGCCCTCCGAGCTTCTGAGCCGGTTCGCTTTTTGGCTGGCTTGGCTGGGGTTCATCCTGATCGGTATCGGCGTCCTGGATATCGTTGGCATGCAGCAGCATATTTATGATTTCTTCAGTTTCCTGCCTCGACTGGTTGCAGGTTTGTTTTTACTCTTCGTAGGGCTGCTGGGTGCAAGCTTCTTTTCCCGTGCAGCACTGTTGGCGGCGGTGAACGCTAATCTGCCGTCGCCACGCCTGATTAGTTCCATGGTCCGCGTGTTGATCGTGGTGTTCACCCTCTCGATGTGTTTTGAGGAAATAGGAGTGGCCGAGCGAACCGTGATTGTCGCGTTTACCCTGGTTT
>PNAR01000165.1:0-537 GCA_003169715.1 Acidobacteriaceae bacterium
GAATTGATCCGACACGTGTCGAGGTCAGAACTGGCAGCGGTGGAACCAAAACGGCCGAGTATTGGATCGTGCCGGCAGGCGCCACTTTCTCCGGCGATGGCACCGAGACGGTGAACGAATCGAAGGTCAAGGCTGTCCCTGACCATCCACATGTGGCGGCGAGGAAAGCGAAGAAGGCCGCGCAATAAGATAAAATCAGCCGGCCGGCTGGGTGCGAATACCCAGTCGGCCTTTTTTTCTCGATAACCGAACTTGCCCCATCGTAACTTGATCCGTGCCCATCCAGCTGTCACTCTGTGCCCCAGTAGCGTTATATTGTGTTCAAGGGGAAATCCATCCATGCGGTCTTCATCAACTACGCACCTGCGTTCCTGTAAGTTATTGATTTCATTTGCAGCTATACTTTTGGCCACCACGTCCCTGTGGGGTAGCCAGTGGGCGGTTCTAGGGCCAGACGGGGGCGACGCGCGAAGCTTGAGTTACGATCCGCACAATCCCGACCGAATCTTCCTGGGTAACAGCACCGGCACCCTATTT
>PNAR01000165.1:588-8998 GCA_003169715.1 Acidobacteriaceae bacterium
ACCATGTTTGTCGCAGCGTGGAGCGTGCAAGATCAGCGTGCCGGCGACGTCTTCCGCTCGATGGATGGTGGAAAGACCTGGCGGACTTTGCCTGCCATGCATGGCAAGTCAGTCCGAGCATTCGCAATTTCCGCTTCCGATCCTCAAACATTAGTGGCAGGGGCCTTGGACGGAGTGTTTCGTAGCGTGAATGGCGGCGAAACGTGGCAGAAGATTTCACCCGCGGGTGATGAAATTAAAAACGTCGAATCGTTGGCCATTGACTCCAAGGACCCAAACGTAATTTATGCCGGAACGTGGCATTTGGCGTGGAAGACTCCGAATGGAGGCGCGAACTGGGAACACATCAATAAAGACAAAGGCCTCATAGATGATTCGGACGTTTTCTCGGTGATTGTTGACAAGTCAAATTCGTCAGTCGTTTTCGCGAGCGCTTGCTCCGGCATTTATAAGAGCGAAAACGCAGGGGAACAGTTTCACAAGATCCAGGGCATTCCATTCACCGCTCGCCGCACGCGAGTGCTGAAACAGGATCCCAGCAATCCTGAAATTGTTTACGCTGGAACCACCGAAGGATTGTGGAAGACGACGGACCTCGGAAAAAGCTGGAAGCGGGTGAGCGATCCCGAAGTCGTGGTCAACGACGTAATGATTGATCCGCGCAACTCGGATCGAGTTCTTCTGGCAACGGACCGCGCCGGGGTGCTTGCAAGCAATGATGGGGTGCGAACGCTGGCTGCCTCCAATCACGGCTATGCGCACCGCTACGTGAGTTCAATCGTCGCCGACCAGAACGATTCCAATGCTCTGGTTGTTGGACTGGTGAACGATCGTGAATTGGGCGGAGTTTTCGTGACACGCGACCGGGGAGGAAATTGGATTCAAAAGAGCGCCGGCCTCGGCGGACGAGATGTATTTACCCTGAAACTGGCTTCGGGTGGCGAGTTGGTCGCCGGGACGAATCGCGGCGTCTTTCTATTGCCTGCGAATGGCAGTTTGTGGCATCCCATCAATGCCGTGATCAACGAAAAAACATCGTTCAGATCGGGGAAAAAGGGATCGAAGAAAACGTCTGTGGCGCAGAAGGCAATCACTCGTTCCGTACTCGATGCGCGGGTGAATGACATTGAAATCTCGCCCCGGCGCTGGATGGCGGCAACATCGGCAGGTCTGTTTACTTCTACGAATCAGGGAAAGAGTTGGAGTGGTGGTCCGGTGATGGGCAATAAAGACCTCGTCTCGGTGAAGAGCAGCGGCAATCTTGTGGTTGCAGCGACTCGCACTTCAGTTCTGTTCTCGACGGATAGCGGCGCGGCATGGAGACTTGGAAGCCTGCCTTCGTACGTGACGGATATCCGCGAACTCGCACTTACTCCGGACCAACAGATCCTGATTGCCTCACGGGAAGGCGCGTTTCGCAGTGCGGATTCAGGCCTCTCCTGGCAGCGCAGCTATAACGGATTGCCCGATGCCAATATCAGCTCGATCACTTACGACGAAATGGGCAACAGGCTGTTGGCAACGAGCACTGCCACGGGCGTGATCTTCGAGAGCGAGGATGGCGGCCTCAACTGGCATCGCGGACCGGATGCTGGATATCCATTGCACAGCGTCGAGGTGGTAAAGGGACGCTTTATCGCCGCGACACCGTTCGATGGAGTCGTGCTGCAACCGATCAACGAAACTCAGAGCGCCTCTACGTTGAACTAATTCGGTATAGGGCCTCTATGTATTTTTTATAGAGGCCCGTCTCATCCCAGCTATCCAGATATAATTTCACACGTCTAACTAAGAATTAGGTGGGCTGCGCTCACCCACCCAGCCCGGGGGCGGCTGGGTCTACGTGTTTTTCGGCGCGGAGCAGTTTCCAAAAAAGTGTGGAGGGAAAATGGTCTCAGTGTGTACCGGTCGTTTCCTGGTCTCTTTCATAATTATTCTGAGTTTCGCAATTGCCGCACACGGCGCCGACACAAGTCCCGTGGCGACTCGGCAACAGCAGTTCAAGCAATTGCTGGCTGACGAGTGGGAATATGAAATGCGCGAGTCTCCGGAGACGGCCACGCAGATCGGCGACTATCGCTACAATGACCGCTTCAGCGACATCTCTCTCGCCCATGTGCAGCAGCAGGAAGAGGTCGTACAGGATTGGCTATTGCGGTTTGAGTCGGTAAATACCGACGGCTTCTCCGAACAGGAAAAGTTGAGCGAAACGCTCATGGTTCGTGGCCTCAAAGAAGATATTGAAGATTTCAATTTCAAAAATTACGAAATGCCTGTGGACCAGTTCAACGGGTTGCAAATTCAGTTACCACAACTGATTCAGATTTTTCCTTTTGATACGACGAAACATTATGAAGATTACATTGCACGTCTTCACCGCATACCCCTTTTCATTGACCAGATGATGGAGGTGATGCGGCAGGGTGAGAAAGATAAATTGATGCCGCCGCAGTTTTTGCTGGAGAAAACGGTCGGTCAGTGCAAATCCATCGCTGAACCTGCTGGAGAAGCCAATGCTTTTGGCCAGCCGGCAGCTCATTTTCCTGATGCGGTTCCGGAGGGGGATCGCAAGCGTTTGCATGATGCCATTATCGCGGCCGTTGACCAGGAAGTACGTCCCGCTTACACGAAGCTGGCAAATTTCATTGCGACTGATTACGCTCCGAAGGGCCGCGTTGAACCCGGTCTGTGGGCTTTGCCGGATGGCGATGCCCGTTACCGCTTCGCAATTCGCAAACTGACCACAACTAACATGGCTCCGGAAGAAATCCATGAGCTTGGCCTTCGCGAAGTTGCGAGAATCGAGGCGGAACAGCTTGCCATCGCAAAGAACCTTGGATTCGCCAACCTCAAAGATTTTCGGGCGTCGCTGAAGACGAATCCCAAGCTGATTCCTACATCGCGTGAGCAGATACTCGATACATTCCGGCATTACATTGCGCAAATGGAGCCGGAGCTTCCTAAATTATTTGGTTTGCTGCCGAAGACAAAACTCGAAGTGCGTTCGGTGCAGGAATACCGGGAAAAAGATGCCGCGTTTGCCGAATATAGCCAGGGCACGCCGGACGGCTCCCGGCCTGGAATTGTTTACGTGGATACGGGCGACTACCAACACCGTACTCTTATTTCCGCGGAGTCCACGGCCTACCACGAAGGCGTGCCCGGCCACCACATGCAAATTGCCATCGCGCAGACGCTACCGGACTTGCCTATTTTCCGCCAGCAGGCGTTTTACAGCGCGTACCAGGAGGGCTGGGCCCTCTATGCCGAACAACTCGGCAAAGACATTGGCTTTTACAAAGATCCCTATTCTGATTATGGCCGTTTGTCGGACGAGATGCTGCGTGCCGTCCGTTTAGTAGTGGATACGGGTGTCCATTACAAGCATTGGACGCGGCAGCAAATGGTGGACTACTTCCATGAGCACACCTCGGAAGACGAGCCAAACGTTCAATCCGAGACTGACCGCTACATTGCATGGCCTGCACAAGCCCTGGCTTATAAGCTCGGACAGTTGGAGATACTCAAGCTGCGAGCGCGGGACAAGGCGGAGTTGGGCAGCCACTATGACATCCGCGCCTTCCACGATGAGATTCTGGATGGAGGTGCCATGCCGCTCGATGTGCTGGACACTCGAGTGACGGCGTGGATAGAGGCGCAGAAGGCGGGAGCGGCAGGACAGAACTAGTCTGGTAATTTGTGGAGCCGACGACCAGAGTTGAACTGGTGACCTGCCGATTACGAATCGGCTGCTCTACCAACTGAGCTACGTCGGCTTTGGTTGTGTGACGTCACTCAGTTTATCAAATCGGACTGGCGAACCCATTGCCGTGATTCTTCCGGCGACGGTGCGCTAACCTTTCGCGCAATTGCGACGGATCACTCTCGGGAATGGAGAACCCAAATGACGCCCTTCCCCGAATACGAACCGCTGACCGACGCCGTGCTCGATCGTCTCGGGCAATTCCTCAAAAGTTGCAAAGGCGGCGGCGCAATGAACGTCGAAGAACTCGACGGATTCTTCGCCGCCCTCATCGCCGGACCGGAAACCGTGATGCCGAGCGAATACTATCCGGAGGTCTTTGGCGGCGAGATGTCGGAAACATGCGAATTCGCCAACCTCAAGGAAGCCAACGAGATTTTGGGTCTGATGATGCGGCACTGGAACACTATTGCGGGGACACTGTTCAAGGACGAGATCTACGCGCCCGTCATGTTGCTGGACGAGAATGGCGTGGCGAACGGTAATGACTGGGCGCACGGGTTCATTCGGGGCACGATGATGCGTCGCGACGGCTGGGCTGAACTTGTTGGCGACGAGCAGCACGGATGCATGGTTCCGATCTTCATGCTTCACTATGAACACGACCAAGACCCGGCAATGCGCTCCCCGCCGATCAGCCCTGAGCAGCGAGAAGATGTGATCGGGCACATGACCGCTGGGCTATTGGTCGCGTACCGGTATTTCCGGGGACGTCGGCAGGCCGGGATGAGTGCCCGCACTTCGGAAACCAGGCGCACCGCTCCCAAGGTCGGGCGCAACGATCCCTGCCCCTGTGGGTCCGGGAAGAAGTACAAGAAGTGCTGCGGTGGGGCGGCGGTGAACTGATTGCCCGTAGCGACTTCTTTCAGGTAGGTGAAGAACCCGGCCCTGTCTCTCCAAAAAATGGAGAGACAAGGGTTGGGGCGCCCTCGTGAGTCGGAATGCTAACGAACCTCCTGACACGCACTTGACTTTGTGCGCATGGGCAAGGTACTCTCCGCGCTGTTTCGAAATGCGATTACATTCTCCCTGTCAAAATCAGTTCACTTCAACTTAGGAGCCTACCACCATGAAAAGATTCGCGGGGTTGCTGTTGGGTTCGGTGTTTTTGTTTGGAGGTTTCAGCATTGTTGCGGCGCAGGATAGTACAGACGGAGCGATGCCGCCGCCAAAAGTGCTGGTTATTTACCGGGAATTCCTGAAGCCAGGCCGGGCGGGAACCACGCACGAGAAAAGCGAACGAGCCTTTGTTGAGGCGTTTGCCAAAGCGAAGTGGCCGACGCATTACATCGCCGCAGATTCTCTCTCCGGCAAGCCACGCTCGCTATTCTTGATCGGATATGATTCCTTCGATGCGTGGGAGAAGGACAATAAGGCAATACAGAAGAATGCTGCGCTGTCGGCGACGTTCGACCGGGCTTCCATGACTGATGGCGATTTACAGAGCGATGCTGACGCGGGCATTTTTAAGTTTAGCGACGAGTACAGCCTGCGATCTTCTGTTGATATTGCACATATGCGCTATTTCGAAATTTCGCAGTACCATGTTCGCCCGGGACACCACAAGGACTGGGACGACGTGCTAAAGCTGGTGAAGGAAGCTTATGACAAAGTTCCCGATGCGCACTGGGCGACATATGAAAAAGTTTTCGGTGCGGGGTCCACTTACCTGATCTTCACGCCGCTGAAGTCCGCTTCGGAAATTGACCAGGAATCGGAGCGGCACAAACAGTTCATAGCCGCTATGGGTGAAGACGGCATGGTAAAGCTGCGCGAACTCGAAGCCTCAGGGATTGAATCCATTCAAACGAACCTGTTCGTATTTAATCCGCGGATGAGTTACCCGCGGGATGAATGGCTGAAAGCCGACGCCGATTTCTGGTCGCCGAAAACGGGGATGTCTGGAGCAAAGCACAAGAAACCTGCAGAGGAGACGCCTGCTGCCCAATAAGGCTGAGGTGCCGGATGCTTCGTGAGGATTTTGGCGCCGATGCCAAACATAAACGATGCCCCGTCCAAGATTGGCTTGGGCGGGGATGTTTTTTGTATCACTGTTCTATCGGCTGCGTTTGCGACCGGTGAACCTCATTTTCAAGAATTTCCCGATGTTAGAATTGTAAGTAAACCTTTTTTTATTTCCTATGCTGACTGGCTCTGAAATTCGGCGCAAATTTCTGGATTACTTTGTCCAGCATGGGCAAAGAGAGGTCCACTCGTCGTCGCTTGTGCCGGCAAACGATCCCACGCTGCTGTTTACGAACGCGGGAATGAATCAATTCAAAGACGTTTTCCTTGGACTGGAAAAGCGTGATTATTCCCGCGCGACGACTTCGCAGAAATGCGTTCGTGCCGGCGGCAAGCATAACGATCTTGAGAACGTCGGATTTACGAATCGTCATCATACGTTTTTTGAGATGCTGGGAAATTTCAGCTTTGGCGATTACTTCAAGAAAGATGCGATCGCGTACGCGTGGGAGCTGATTACATCGCCGGAATGGTTTGGGATTGCGAAAGAAAAGTTGTACGTGACGATCTTCGATGACCCCGACAGAGCAGCCGCCTCTCGGGAATTAGGTTTCGACGTTGAGCGCGACTATGATGCGGAGAAATATTGGCTTGAAGTGGGAGTTCCCAAAGAGCGCATTTTGCCTGGTGGGAGGAAAGACAATTTCTGGCAGATGGGTGACACGGGGCCATGTGGTCCTTGCAGCGAGATTCATTACGACATGGGTCCGGCTGCGTCAGATCAGGGACACGCAGATTGTGCGTTCGGATGCGATTGCGGACGGTATGTCGAAATCTGGAATCTCGTGTTCATGCAGTTCGACCGGGATGCGGCGGGGAAGTTGAATCCGTTGCCGAAGCCGTCCATTGATACGGGGATGGGATTGGAGCGGCTGGCGGCGGTGCTGCAAGGGGTGATTTCGAATTACGACACGGATTTGTTCGTGCCGCTGATTAAACGTGCGGCGGAGTTAACCAATATCCACGTAGGGGCGGACGCCCTCGTCCGCCCAGCCGAGCAAAACTCGGCAGGTTCATCTCCGCATTTAGCACAAAAATCAAGCGAAGCTTTGCTTCGCCGGACGGACGAGGGCGTCCGTCCCTACGCGGCCGCTGGTCAATCCGCAGCGTCTCTGCGGGTAATCGCCGATCATTCCCGCGCCGCAACGTTTCTGATTTCGGACGGGGTTCTTCCTTCCAACGAGGGTCGCGGGTATGTCCTGCGCAAGATTATTCGACGGGCAATTACTCATGGGCGACTCCTGGGACAGACCAAGCCGTTCCTGCATGAGATGGTCTTCGCGGTTCGCGATCTGATGGAGGATGCATACCCCGAACTAGACGAAAGCTGTCAGCACGTGTCAAAGTCGGTGATGGCAGAAGAGCAACGCTTCTCCCACACTCTTGATCTTGGCTTGCAGCGGTTGGAGGAGACGTTTCTCAGTGTAAAAGTGGGCCTCGGTGTTACGGCGGAGGTTATCAGGGCAGGCCAAGTTCTTCCGGTAGAAAAACCTCGCACGCTCCCAGGAGAAGATGCCTTCAGGCTATACGACACGTTCGGGATGCCGCTCGATTTCATGCAAGATGCAGCCCGAGACCAGGGCATCGAATTTGATCAAGCTGGTTTCGACCGCGCAATGGCCGAGCAGCGCGAACGCGCCCGCGCTTCCTGGAAAGGCGCAGCCAAGCAGACTGCCAATCCTGCATACCGGGAACTTCCCAAATCTGAGTTCGAAGGTTATCGCCAGACCCGCTCTGAGAACTGCGAACTGCTTGCTATCATTCGCAACGGCCAGGGCGCACAAGAACTACGTGCCGGAGAAGAGGGGGAAGTCATCCTCGATCACACTCCGTTTTATGCAGAGTCTGGCGGACAGGTCGGCGATCGCGGATGGCTCTACTCCGACGATCACAACACCGTCATCGCCGAAGTAAAGGGATGCTATTCCCCGATTCAAGGCGTGCGCGCGCATCAAGTCATCATGAAGTCCTACCCGAGGGTGCCCCACCCTTCCGCGCACTCTGCGGAGGGTGGGTCTTTTGACTCCACCCTCCGAGTCGGCGATAAAGTTGATGCTGTCGTGAATCTCGACATTCGCCAATCAATCATGCGCAACCACACCGCGACTCATCTGCTGCAGGCCGGGCTGCGCGAAGTACTGGGCAAACACGTCAAGCAGGCTGGATCGTTGGTTGCGCCGAATCATTTACGATTCGACTTCTCGCATTTCACCGGTGTCGCTGACGAAGAATTGCAGGACGTTGAAGATTTAATTAACAAAGAAGTCTTGTGCAATCAAAAAGTCGAAGTCATCCCGGACGTGCCGATTGATGTTGCGATCAACGAATACAAGGCCATGGCGCTTTTTGGAGAAAAGTATGGCGACCGGGTTCGCGTTATTAAGATCGGCGACTTCTCGACCGAACTTTGCGGAGGCACGCATACCGAAGCCACAGGCGAAATCGGCCTGATTAAAGTTTTGAAAGAGGGAAGCGTGTCGTCGGGAATCCGCCGCATCGAAGCGGTTACGGGCGAAGGGTCGCTACATCACTTCCAACAAGATCACCAGCTGGAAAATGTCGTTGCCAGCTTCGTTGGACCCACCCTTCCGCAAAGGACGCGAAAGGATGGGGCACCCTCAG
>PNAR01000472.1 GCA_003169715.1 Acidobacteriaceae bacterium
ATATTTTCTTCCATCAAAGTTCCGCCGTAGTCGTTGGCACCGGCATGCAGGCAAAGTTGAGAAAGCTTGCGATTTAGTTTTACCCACGAGACTTGGATGTTGTTGATCGATCCGGCGAGCATGACTCGCGCCAGGGCATGAATCTTAAGATGCTCGCCCAGGGTTGGGCCGGAGCGGGCGAGCCCCTGCTGGAAGAGCAGCGTGTTTTGATGCACGAAGCCCAGCGGTACGAATTCCGTGAAGCCCCCAGTCTCCTGCTGAAGGTCGCGCAGCAGGAGCAATTGATTGACCCAATGCTCCGGGGTCTCGACGTGTCCGTACATAAGAGTTGAAGTTGTACGAATTCCGCACAGATGCGCGGTGCGAATTATTTCCTTCCACTGAGCCGTCGAAAGTTTGTTGCGCGAAAGCACAAAACGCACATCGTCATCGAGAATTTCCGCTGCCGTGCCCGGCAAGGTTCCCAGACCATTGTCTTTTAACATGCTTAGGTAATCCGCCAAGGGCATGCCGGTGAGTTCGATGCCATAAAGGATTTCCATCGGCGAAAAGGCATGAATGTGCATCGCGGGAAGGACCTCTTTCACCGCCCGCAGAATGTCGCGATAGTAAAACGGAGACAGTCCGTGCGGAAGGCCGCCCTGGATGCAAACTTCTGTCGCTCCAATCCGCGCCGCCTCAACAGCTTTATCGGCGACCTGCTCTGGGCTAAGAAAGTACGTGTCGGATTCACGGGGACCACGGCTGAAGGCGCAAAACTTGCACCCTACAAAACAAATATTCGTGAAATTAATATTGCGGTTAACGACATAAGTGACGATGTTTCCTACCAGTTCGGAGCGCAGAATATTCGCCGCCACCAATAAACCCAACAAGTCGTCGCCTTCTGCGTTCGCCAGGAGAAGAGACTGCGCGCGAGAGAGAACGGCGCCGTCCAATGTTTGCAGAACTTGTTCGAGTGCCGCCGACGCTGCGCGGCTCATTTGAGGAGCAATGCTCGACCATTCAATGGAAGGAAAGTTTTCCAGTTCGGGTTGTGTCAGAGTTCTGTCCATAACATCTCTTCCCCTCTAAGCCGTTGGCATAGGCGACCGAAGCCGCCTATCCATACCTGAAATATTACCGGAACAAGTCGTTTGCCGCTGGACGAATCAAATCACGTGCCAGCCCGCGACCCCGCTGGTAATCGAAACCGCGAATTATGCAAGCCGGGGTGCGAGATAACTTTCCGCACACCAGGCCGGCGGCGCAAGCAAGTTCGTCGGCGACAGCTTCGACGCTGGCCTGCAAAACATACTTGTGGGAATCACGCTGCTGCCGATAATCATGCATTGCTTTCATTCCGGCAACGCCAATTGCCACTTCGGTTAGTCCCTCGCGCCATGGGCGGCCAAAGCTATCGGTAATGATGACGGGAATAAAAATCCTCAGCTGCTTTTTTAATTCGCGCTGAATGACTTTCGCCGAGTAATCCGGGTCGCGTGGGAGAAGCAACGCGCTGCGGCCACCATCAACGTTCGAAAGGTCCACGCCGCTATTGGCGCACACCAATCCATGTTGTGTCTCTGTGATCAGCACTCCTCGCTCACGGCGCACGATTCGCTTGCTTTGAGAGATCGCCACTTCGGTGACACGTGCGTCCAGACGATACTTTCGGGCCCAACTCCGGGAACCAGCCGACGGCTTGACTTGATCCAATTTCACAACTTGTCCTTCGGCCTTGGACACGATTTTGTGTTTCACGACTAAAATGTCGCCGCTGGTTAGCGAGACATTCTGATGTCGCATCGCCTCCAGCAGTTTCCCCGCAACCGAGTCGCCGGTCAGAATTTCACCATCCAGCAGAATCGGAACAATTTGAATCTCACGGCGAGGGTTCGACGATTTCATCGGTCGTTGGTGGCAGTCGCAAATGGAGTCAAATCCCATTGGCATGCGAGGCGCTGCGTTCTGGATTCTCCCGGTGCTGCTGCGAGCTGTTGCAGATCCGATGGGGTGTCAATGTCAAGAGCGATTCCGGGAAGGGAGAGGATGGTGCATGGTTTTCCGGTAGCTTTAGCCGCGGCCAGGTGCGGAACAAAGCTGTCATTACCGAAACGTAAAGGAAAGAGTCCGCATGGACTCCGAAATGCCGCGTTGGTGCCGCGTTGGTCAGAGGAAGCCACGAGCACACTACCTTCTGGCGATGCGGATTGAACGATCAATTCCAGTTCCGAGGCTTTAACCAGAGGAATATCTCCAGGAATTACAAGGCTGAATTTTGAACCGCGTTGTTCGCAAAGTCTCGTGGCCATCTCGATTGCATCAGTCTCACTCTTCGCCCCCGCATTCGGAATCACTTCAAGATTGAGATTCCGTGCCAGTTCGATGGCGAAAGCATCATCGGTAACCAGGCTCACCGGAGGGCGATTCGTCCACAAATTTATTGCTTCCAACACATCAGTTAGCATCGCTTGCGCCAACTCGGTTCGCCTGGATTGATCAAACCTAGATTGATCAAACAAAGGCGCGAGCCTCTGTTTGGCGTGAGCTAAATTCTTGACTGGGATCAGAATCATCGGTGATTTGATTCAGCACGCGCTGTCACTTGAGTCAGAACTTCCCCCGCGAGATTCACCTTGTCTTCGGCGCTCCGCATCAGGATATTGGTGGAGTGTACGCGAAGCTCAGGGCGGGCCAACCTCGTACCTCGTTCGGCATCCGTGACGTCCACTACGAGGGCGTCCAAAAAATCCTCATAAGCCTTCGCAATGCCCTCGATCGAGACTGGCAATCCCTGAGACGTCATCAGCTTTGCCGCAGGCCCAGACACCGCTGCATCGCCGACAATCGGGCTCACTGAAATGACTTGCGCCGAAGTTTCACGTAGCGCCTGCCTGATATCCGCAATCGCAAGAATCGGGCCGATGCTGGTCACAGGATTACTGGGCGCAAGTACGACGGCATCGGCAGTGAGGATCGCGTCGAGCACGCCCGGTGCGGGTCTGGCCGCTTCTGCTCCCGCGAATCGCACAGATAGAACCTCATCCTGATAACGGCGCTTTACGAAATATTCCTCAAAACCTAGCTCACCTGCGGGAGTTTGGATTCTTGTTTCCACCTTGTCATTACTCATGGGAAGCACCCGCGCTGTGATTCCAAGTTTTTTTGTGACAACGTCAGTGGCCTCCGCCAACGTCTTTCCTTCGGCAATCAATTTTGAGCGGAGTATATGCATGGCCAGATCGCGGTCGCCTACTTTGAACCAATCCGACTCGCCATATTGCGCCATCGTCTGTAGACATAAAAAAGTATCGCCTTTGAAACCCCAACCACGTTCATTGCTCAGCAAATCGGCTAGCACATAAAGGATCGAATCAATATCTGGAGACACCGAGAGACCCCACCACTTCAAATCATCCCCTGTGTTCACGATGATGGTGAGTTCATCCGGGGGTATGATCTGCCGCAAGCCATCTACGAATTTAGCTCCACCCGTACCGCCGGTAAGCACGGTAATCATGCAGCCCTCTGGACATACCCACTTGCGTCCGCGGCGGCAATCACCTTTTGTTTGAGCAAACCAGGCCTGCCCGTTACCGCTGGCAAAAATTCAGGATAGACCGGAAGCCGTTGACGCAGCTCATATCCCTTCGCTTCCGTGCGCGCCTTTAATTGATCGAGATGCGGCCACGGTTTCTCTGGATTGATGAAATCCGGCGTCAATGGAGAAACTCCGCCCCAATCGTTGATTCCAGCATCAAGCAGGTCTTCGTAGTAAGGCGCGGAAAGGTTGGGAGGGGCTTGAATATTCATGTCAGGCATGAGCAGCCGTGCAACTGCAACTGTGCGCATCATGTCGCCCTGCGACGGCTCCGGCGAATACCGCATTGGAATATCTGGCTTAGCGCGGAAATTTTGAACTATTACTTCCTGAATATGTCCATATCGGCGATGCATGTCGCGGATTGCGAGCAAAGTGTCAACGCGGTCTCCGAGCGATTCCCCAATTCCAATCAGCAATCCAGTAGTGAAAGGGACGTTCTGCTTCCCTGCTTCCTCGATCATGCGCAAGCGTTTGGCCGGAAGTTTGTCCGGGGCATTGTGATGCGCGCCGCCCGGTTGCAGCAGCGAGTCGTTTGTACTTTCGAGCATGATTCCCATGCTTGGCGAAACCGCGGCCAGCCGGGCGATCCATTCGGAACTCAGCAATCCAGGATTCGGATGCGGCAGCAAACTTGTTTCCTTCAATACCAACTCGCACATCGCTTCCAAATACTGCAATGTAGATTTGTAGCCAAGACTCCGCAAAGTCTCTCGCATCTCCGGGAAGATGATCTCTGGTTTATCCCCAAGGCTGAACAAGGCTTCTGTGCATCCCAGCTTTTCGCCGGCCCGCGCGGCGCTGAGAACCTCATCTGGCGTCATGGTGTGTGCGCCCGGCTGGCCGGGATCGCGCCGGAAGGTGCAATATCCGCAATAGTCGCGGCAGAGATTTGTCAAAGGAAGAAAAACTTTCCGCGAATAAGTAACCATGTCCGGCTTGAATCGCTGCTTGGCTTCGAGAGCCGCGGCCAACAGCACGGAAAGATAGTCGTCATCACAAATAAGAAGCCGGCAGGCTGCATCCCGCGTCAACGGAGTTTCCAGCAACCTCAACGATTCTTCGCCCATCAGTTCATCGAAAATTGGCATGTAAATTCCATAGGGATGCGAACACCGGCAAAACGCTGCCGCTAAATCATACATCCGGGACACGCCTCTGCTGTCGGGAAGCCACTCAAGCGTGGTAAAACGTTTGATATCGCCACCAATGATCACGCAAGCAGACTTTCGCCGGGCCATGGGATGTTTCGCTACTGGAGTCACGGTGATCACCGTGGACCATGAAGGGCAAGTCCACGGTATGACGGCCAATGCGTTCTGTTCGGTTTCGCTCGATCCGCCTCTGGTACTAGTTTGCGTGGACCAAAAAGCTCAAACTCACGCCCACCTTCGTGCGCGAAAACGCTTCGGAGTAAATATCCTGTCGGCAGATCAGCGTGAGATTTCCGAATACTATGCTCTGCCAATCCCCGACCATGCAGACGCTCAGCGGGTAGGTGCGCGATTCGATCATACTGCGCACCGCACGCCCGTTCTTCATGGCGCACTCGCTTATCTGGAATGCAGATTGCACTCCGCACAAGATGCAGGCGATCACACGATTTTTATCGCGGAAGTCGAAGAAGTAGTCGTGCGGGAAGGAGAACCTTTGCTGTTCTTTCGGGGAAAATATGATGGCCTTCGTTAATCCCTAGTGCTATTGGAGGTCGGACTTGTCCGGGTTGTAAAAGAAGCGGAAACGCAAGGCGAGATAGGGTCCGCCAAACTCGCCTGGGAGGGGTGGAAACGGGTTCGAAGCCGTAATACCTCCATACGCGGCCCGATCCAGCGCTACGTCTCCCGATCCAGCTACGTAGTGCAAACCCTTCACCGAGCCGTCTTTCATAATGACGAACTCAATCGAGACTTTGCCTTTCTTCATAAGGGGAGCGCGCGCTGCTTCTGGAATCAGGTTGTACCAATTCTGCCGGACATCGTGCAGCACGCGTGCCAGATACGGACCAAAATCCACTCCCATGGTGTCGCTGAGAACGTCCAGCGGCCCGACTACTTGAGTGGGCTGCGCGCCCGGCGTCACGCCATAATCGCCGTTGTCTCCCGTATATCCTCCACGATGCGTGGCGGCGGCGCGAGCGGCCTGCTGAATGGCACTTTCGGCAGACAGCGCTCCCGTATTGAAGTTTGGTGTAGGCCGCACGGCCGGCGCTTGCAGCTTCGCAGTCTGATCCTGAGTCGGCTGCGGTTGCGGAGCCGCTTGTTGCGGCTGCACTTGCGGCGGAGCATTCTGCTGGGGAGCAGGCGGACTAGGCTGTGCTGGCTGCGACGGCAGTTGCGGGCCAGGCCGCCCGGGCCGCGCGCCTCCCAGAATCTTTTTCAGCTCTTCCCTATTCAGTTTGGGAGCGCGTGACATTGCATTTCGATCTTTATCCGAAATGATATTTGTATCTGTGCGCTTCACAATTTTCTGTGCGTCGGGCGGCAGTTCGAGATACGTGAGGTCTTTCTGATGGAGCAGATCATTGGGACTGACCATCATTACCGGCCGGCGCGGCAATAACCTTTCCAATCTGGTGGAGTTCGCGATTAAAAGGATGAAAAATAGGTGAACGATAATTGAAATCCAGTAAGCTTCGCGCTTGCGGGATTTCGACACTTCATCCTGGAGCTGAACCAGAAGAGCTGGAACCTGATACATCTGCCGGTACGCCGACTCCCAATTTTGCGCATCGTAAAGATCGCCACCATCCAAACGAGGCGGTGCTGGCGAAGTTTCTAAGGGCGTGACGGGCGGAATTTGAGTCGTTGACATCAAATAGCGGGCTATCCCAGATTAGAGACAGCCTGGGTACCGTTAGTTGCTAAGCACGATATGCCCTTGGATCGAATTGAAATTGCACTCCGGCGCGATCTTTCAGCTCAGGGATATCGTTTTATTGTCGCATCTTTCAAGAATATCTGCGAAGACCTGGAGGTACAAGCACTTAGGGTATGGGGTCGCCACGCAAATAAAGTCTATAGGCCCCGTTGGTAGGTGGATGTCAAGAAGTGTAAAGCGCCCGTAGTGACTCAGTTTCAAATTTCTGTTTCGTCTGAGACGTCATCCTATGCTTGCGAATGATCTTGTGCGCATCTCGTCTGCCTTAAACACGAACAATGGTGCCTGTGCCCGCAATATCCTTCGGGACGGAAGAGTCTGTGTGAGAACTGATTGAAAGGCAAGCGAGTGGAATGGATTACGGCAAGAACCAGCTCCGAAGGAGCGGCATAGCTTAGCCCCGGACGAAAGTCCGGGGTAAAAGTGGACCACGACCACGCGCCCAAACGGGGCAATCGCAGTTCTCACGCAGACTCGTCCCGTAGCGGCCGTGCTTCCCACTGTCACGGCGACAGCCACGGTTTTTGAATAGCAGCGATCTGCTCAGGGCAAGATCCAGAAAAACACTAATGCAAAGTTCGCCCATGGCCAGGGCACCTCACGAATCAGATGAGCGTGCCTATTGAACCCAAACGGACCAGATTGATCTTTGTGTTCTCTGTAAACCATTCAAAGGAATGGCGGGGACGACGGGACTCGAACCCGCGACCTCTGCCGTGACAGGGCAGCGTTCTAACCAACTGAACTACGTCCCCACTTCGTTTTCATCGGGTTAGCGGGAAACCCGCATGTTTACTGCACTTCCCCAATGTCAACTGTGTCGCCTGTGTCAACCATTTCAACCCCATATACCTCAAATTCGGGTCGAAACGGACACCATGGACACCATGCGAATCAGTGACCAGCGCATCTGTCCCTGCACTGTGCGTAAATTGTAACAGACCGAATTCAGATCAGTACAGTTCTGCCCCAGATTGGCGTGAACGCTGGAGGAGTGCGCCGAACAATTCAAGCGGCCACAGCTGCTAATAGCGCCTCTACCTTAGAATCCAAATCCTGCGCGACACCTTCAGACCCTCCTCGCTTCCGTACGAAGCGAGAAAACTTACCATCTCATCGTATGACAAGCTCACTCCATCCGAACGCTCATCAAGTCTCGATTAATCTCCGAATCGAGGAATAAGAGGGTCTGGCTACCCGCCATTCTATTAATCTGTTCTACAGATGTGCTCGCGCTATCCCTGAGTTGTTTCCAAAGCTCACCCTGCTTCGCGGCAGCCTCTCGTTGTTTTTGAGCTTTCCGCTCGTTGTTTATTCGAGAACGCTGCACACTCTCTACAAACTTACCCGCAAACTCTTCTCCCCAATTCTTCATTTGGGTATTTCCCCGACTTCTAACCCGGTTGGGAAATCTGTTGCCCGGAGGTAAGTCTCGTACACATCGTCAATCGTTGCCCTGGCAAACCTTATTCCGGCTTTGAGAGCCGCATCCACGGTCGAATACTGTCCCCCTGTTTTAAATGATTTTTCAAACGGAAGGCCAATCCTTATCATTTTGGTGCTTCTAACATATCCATAGGCTGTAAAAATGTCGTCAGTGAGTCGCACTACGATTGCCTCGATCTCGTAACCTTTATAGGACTCGATTGTCCGCGTAGAGTTCATCCATGTCTCCATTTCATTTACTAAAACGCTCAGTGAATGTCCCTCTAACCCGGACAAGCCTTCGTCGCTTCGAACGCAGTCCTCATTCTTTAGAATCCACTACTTCATGAATGTACGCTTCCGTGGACTTTGTATGGCCTTGCGCGGTTAGATGGGGAGACGCAGCACGCCGTGGCCTGTCGATTTGTTGGATAGCCTCCCGACATGTGATTCGCGGCATCCGAACGATCACCCGGGTACCCTTTCCCAATTTCGTTTTAATCGCGACTTCTCCACCGCCTTTCTTGACAATATCGTGAACCATAGTCAATCCGATACCGGTTCCTTGGCTTAACGTTTTGGTAGTGAAGAATGGACGAAAGGCGCGTGACAACGTGTTTTCATCCATGCCGATACCCGTGTCTGTCACAGCAAACTCAACGCAGGAAACGGGCTGGCTTTTGTGGGCGGAATTCCTAAACCGTGCAGCAGCGTTCCGCGTTGATATAGTTAACTTGCCTCCTTTCGGCATCGCGTCCCGCGCATTCGAAACTAGATTGAGAATAATCTGCTGCGCCCGGCTGGCGTCGATCTCTACGTAGCCCAGCCTGTCAGCCAATCTAGTTTGGATTTCAATGTTCCCTCCCATAAACCGGATGATGAAGCTTCTGAGGTCAGAAACAACCTCATTCCAAGACAGTGGTGGTGTGGCATCCCCCTTTTCGCGGGAAGGCCTCCTCAAGTCTTTGACGAGGGAAACCCCATTTGTGCCTGCCTTACGGATAGCCTCAGCATGGCGACGCAGCCGCGTATCCGATTGGAGCGCAGCAATAAGTAAGTCACTATAAAGCAGGATAGTCGTCAGCAGATTGTTAAAATCATGGGCAATCTCCGCCGATATCAGTCGGCGTATTTCTGGGATTTGCGATTCCGGTGCTAACACTCCGCTGCTTTTTCGTGGTTGGATTGAAGGCATACACATTATCTGCGAAAGATGGGGACCCAATTTATTTGACCGCTCTTAAGGCACAAGCGCCAAGCCCCGGCCCGACAATGTTGCCTCATTCGAAAAATACTCCCGCTGAGTTAGCCTTTGCGCTGTATCTTTTATTATTTATTCCTTTCCATCCAGTAACTGTTGTTATTTAGCTTTCTAATTGCGACTAGGGCGGTTCTCAGCCGGGGAATGTTCGTGGATACCGCCTCACTGCAACCAGCAGGATCATCCAAATTCCATTTATAAAGATAGAGGAGCACCCGTTCTACTTCGAAGAGAAGTTCGCACTTTATAGAGTCCGGAGGTTGAACGCTGTGAACGGCACAAAAAGCGGCGAGATTCAACACCACGAAATCAGGATTCAAGGCGTAACTGAGCGCACAAATAATTAATTCGACGAACACGAGCGACCGTGCGCGGGCAAGGATAAGGTCTGTTCTGATATCTAGCCAAAGTATGATCTCGTTTCTACACGACCCAAATCTCGGACGCATGTTTTCGCCCTCATTCATGATCCATGCCGGTTCCAAATGGCGGATAAAGGCGTTCAACAACTCGGACTTACACAACACAAGATTCCGGAACTTTGCACATTTCACGAATTGCCAAAAGGAAGACCCGAACGCCATCGTGAGCAGAAAAAGAGGCAGTTCCAGCATGACATTCTTAAGCATTCAGGCCTCCCGACGGGCACCCCAAATATGTACTATTTTTGACTTGTCTGTCTGTGATGTACAACCATCACATTTGTGTGGAAAATGGCCGACGGCAATTTCTGTCTTTGCGAACCAAGCAAACAGCCTTAAGGCTTACAGCTCAGGCCATCGCGACCGTTTTAGAGGATAGTGTTGATTAAGAAAGCCCAAAAACAGAGGCTTTACATCGGACGCCGGGGCGTCATCCTGCAAGCCGCAACACGTTTTTGGCCCATTGCGCCTTCGACATCAAACGATCACACGTTGCCCCCCAACTCAAGGCCGGATCATTGGCCGTAGCGGAAGCCCTTTCATTCAGGGCAACGAAGTGGCTGGGAAACGATGGGGGAGTAATTGGCGGTTTTGTGCAAGTTTTAATTCTCTATCGTGAAACTCAAGCATGCTGCGGCGATCGGAGCCGCGTCGGTTTCAATTACAAATCCGACTCCTGGAGTCTGAGACGCTATTCTGTAGTGTCGCCAAGCAACGTCACAAGACACACCCATTAGACCACCGTTACTAAGGTTCTCATCAAGTTGTATCTCGCTTTTTGCGGTGACAGCGGTATTCGAGACAGTAACGCTGGTTGTTCCCGGTGCGATGGCAACCATTCCCGCAGCTGCTGCGCCACACGTGCCGTCGGCCGATATGCAATTTGAAGCAGTTTGATAAATGGGAGCTATGACAGGCACTTTGAAGGATTTCAAATTGGCTGTTAGGCGTTCTAACCAATTTATTCCATCACCAACGTTGGCAATATAATTAGAAATTGACACTGGCGATCCAAAGGATAACTGAGTGTTGAAATAATTTTGCTCGCCTAGCTGATCGGTGCCGATGAAGGTGTCGGTAGGATCCCACGTGGGACGGTTGCCTAGCGTGGCCTGAGTTTTCGCGGGGTTAGAGTCTGATAACGTTATAAGATGAGTTGCCCCGAGGTCTCCGTCGATGGGCGTCTCAAGTATGAGTCTGCCTTTCAGTCCGCTCGGGTAACCCCCTCGTACGCCAAGTTGCAGCACGGTAGCCCTGTCTGGTGAAGTGCCGCCGCCGCATTGCATCCAAATTGCTGACCCATTGTCTTCGTCGTCGCACTCCTGTGCGAAAACTGAGGGCTGTTCGGCCCCTCCGGCGTTAACGAATGAGGTCTGCGCCGTCTGGGAGTAATATCGGGCACCGCCCCCCGTCCCGTTATCCCCTATTTGTGTCAAGATCACTCCTCCAGGCCACAGCCGGAGTGTCGGAGCGTAGTTTGGGTGGGGGGCCACTGTGTATAGCGAAGGGGTTGAGCCAGCGTTGTCTACGAAGGAGCAGACCTGATTAGAGCAGCTGGATGTAGTCACACCGACCGCGACCGCGAAGTTACCTGTTCCGAACGGCGCGTCGCCCGAAGTCCCTGTTGTTCGAAGGACGTCGTAAATGATTGTTCCCTGCCTCCCAATCTGATTCCAGGAAATCGGAATCGGTCCGGACCCATTGGTCGTGGCAGTCCCCGCCAGAAACGCTGGTGATACTCCAAGGGTGCTACTGCGGACGATGACGTAATAGTTGTACTGAATGTTCCCGGTGTTTGCATATTGTGGCAGTTTGCCGACCGGTCCTGTTCCGCCCGATACTTCAGCAAAACCTCCCATGACGATCAGCCCTGCTATGCCCGTGCCAAGCGGATTACTGCAGTTTCCGACTTCTTCGTAAACGTTGTTAAAAATAACTGAAGGGTTGTCCGAATAAATAGCGTAAGAACGCACTCCAAATTGTGTATATCCCTGCACTACCGAATCTGATACGTGCAGTGTATTTCCGTCGAAGTTGTCAATGCCGTTCGCGCCGCACTGAAACGAAAGGTTTGAGTTGGCGATCCAAATAACGCCTGCATTAACATCGGGGGGGCCTGGTCCGTAGATGGCGCTCGAACAAAAGCTGGAGTCACACCTGGACCAGGAATAGTCAAGTGTGGCGGTAAGGCGATCTATGTGTGCAGCTTGGTCGTTATCGACCTGGACGAGGTGTCCGAATGAATTCGTTGGAACAGGGTTGCTGGCGGTTCCCATATTGCTGATCTCTGAACCTTCCGCATTGTCTTCCACCGCCGTCCATGTTCCATGGGGTATGCCAGGGCGAACCCTCAAGCCATCGAGCGTAATCGCTTGGAAGTCATTTGAATTAGACGGGTCGCCAAGCATGATGCAGGTGTCCTGCATCGCGCAAGTAATCGTCGCCCCAGACACCGAAACGTTCACACTTGATGCGCGAATAGACAGCCGTGCGTGGAAAAGGTAATCGCCCGGCGCGATCAGTACAGAGCGTGAGTTTTGCCCGTCTGACTTAGGCGTGATCGCATCATTCAGTGCTTCCTGCACGCCTCCGGTGGCGCTTTCAATCT
The DNA here is from genome assembly GCA_003169715.1 of Acidobacteriaceae bacterium. Lineage (GTDB taxonomy): Bacteria > Acidobacteriota > Terriglobia > Terriglobales > Acidobacteriaceae > PALSA-188. The sequence continues at coordinate 12,177 of PNAR01000472.1, forward strand.
TGTATGTCGCGGGATGCGAATACGCAGCCGTAAATTCGACCGTACCCGTTGGCGCTCCGGAAACACAGCTTCCCCCAGTTATAAGTATCGCTTCGGGGGTACCCGCGTCTGATATATACAAAAAATGCCATTGATCTGTACCATTTACCCCCTTTGGGCACGGGGTCAGGGTTACCGTGTTCGCTCCGACTTGAAGTGCTGTCGTCCCGCCCGGCGTCTGTTGCCACGAATATTTACTGGTATTTACAACTGGAGTCGTTGATGGTCCGTTTGAAGAGCTGTCATTCGAGGAAGACAAGCCGGCGTCATTAAGTGCGGATTGAATGACTGTTAACGGAACGGTTTGATTAGTTGCAAAAACGAGCGTTCCGTCCGCATTTATTGAAAAACCCGTAGGTTGGGGTGTTGCATCGGCCGAGCCAAAAAGTAAGCTCAATTGACCTGAAGGATTCCCGGAATTGCTTCCCACGGCGTTTGTTTGCCAATGAAAAGTTTCGTTTTCAGCAGCCTTGGTTGCGCTATTGAATGCAGAAGCAACCAAGTCAAGTAAACTGGAGGAAACACCGGTATCACTGTTCTTGGGTGCGGCGTTTTGTGGGGAGAGAGTCAAGCCTCCAAAGAAATACTGACGGTTTAGGAATTTGTTAGGAGATGTGGGAACGGGCCCGTGAATCGGTCCCGGGAATCTAGGCGGCGGGTAGAAGAGGCTTGGGTTGCTACCTGTTTCTCCGAGCGTGGAAACGGATGTAGATGTTCTTTCAACTGCCGACACAATATTCTTATTTAGAGAAGGGATCTGGTCGGTTAGCACGAATGCGGAGAGAGGCTTACCCGCCAGGGTGTCCGCGTCAGACGCTTTCAACGCATAGGGTACGCTCAGGAGAGCGGTCCGCGGTGTTTGAGCGTACCCCTCTGCGTTTACTTCTAACCATCGGGCATTGCCTACCGAAAAAATATCTATCGGAAGCCCGTTCGAAGACGCGCTACCCAATACGACGGCATACCGACCGAGTGGGTTTACTTGCACGGTTTGTTCTTCTTTCCAGAGCGGGTCACCACCTTCTTGATCTTCAAAGATGCTGAACGTTACTTGCACTGTTCTTGTGGTCGGCAAAACATCAGCGGTGTCCTTCAAAACGCCGCCGAATTTAATTAGAAGCGGTACACCCACTATTGAGTTTGGAGACGCCGCAACTGAGCCAGATGTTTGAACTGAAAGCGCCGATGAGTCCGTTTGTCCCGCTGACCAATAACAACTTGCCAATAAGAATGCTGTACCGATAAGAAATCGCGACATCAGTAACTCCGTCAGGCATCGTTTGTATAACGATTAATCCCTATGCAACTCACGGACCTCTGCCAGGACATTTTGGCTGAGGAAAAAACCATCAAGGAGCCGAATCCAGTAAGTCTCAGTAAGCAAAGGAATCGGTGCGAATAATCAGTGAGGAACTGCAGGAAGAACGAAGTACTTGTTTGGCCGCGAACTCCGTTCTCGATTGTTTAAGTTGCCCATTGTGGAATTTGAGCTATGCGGATTGTCCCGCACTGGAAGCCTCTAATTTGGCGAACCTAGGCGTCACTGCGAGCAGCCCACCAATCTTGGCTGCCGTTTAAGGTTGTTTTCAAGATCGCATGATGCTGTCACTAAGGGATTTAGTCTCGGGGGGAAGTTGGTACCGCTCCAATATCAAATGGCTGCGCTTATTTCGCACATCGTGAGAATCGGGCGCGGCCAAGCGAGAGTGCCGAATTGGGAAAGTCCTCCCGAAGCAAGATAAATCTGAGAGACAAGGTTTCCGACCAGTACTAGAATTGCATTGCCATGAACTTACTAAAACTGGAGTTTCTTCTGCTTCGGTATGTACCAAGTGCTCTCGCCGACGAAGCGATGAATATTGGTTTGCTCGTCTGGAACGAGAATTTCGCGGAGGTGCGTTTTACCACGAGTTGGGATCGCCTTTTACGATTTGACCCGAACGCGGATTTGGAGATGTTAGAAGCAATTTGCCGAGATATTGGCCTAAAAATGCACTCCGCAAACTGGGGGCAAATGGTGCAAAAGATCGAAGATTCCTTTTCCAACATTATTCAGTGTTCTAAAAGAGGTCATTGTTTATGTGCGGATCCAGTGAGGGAGGTTGAGAATCTTGCTTCAATTTACTTTCAAGATCATCCTCTGGATACTTCCCAGCGTCTTGGATTCTAAGAAGTCAATGTCCATTTCGGAAAAGGCTGGCGAATTGATGTGCGAAAAGCGGTAATGAGATCGCGCACTAGTGTTTGACGCTGGAGCAAAGTTTCAACCAGCTTTTCTAACGAGTGCCAGTCACTTAGATACCAGTCCGGTGGAACACTTCCCGCAGCCAACCATATTTTATCTTCCGACATATGCTCAATTCGCGATAACCAGGGTTCAAATGATTCCCAGTTACAAACATGGTCGTACACTTCGTTATCAGGAAACACGCCGCGTAGTGCATAGTCTGGAAACGTCCATTCGCCCCCATTGAAGCAATATCCTTGGTCTATGAAGGTGGCTGTGTACTTCTTTTCTCGCATCCACCGCCAAAAAGCCGCCTGCCGACCATCAGTATTACTTGTCCATTTGTCTAAGGCTAGAATTCCAGCAAATGACTTGATGTTGCGAACTCGTGCCAGCATGTCAGAAGGCAAATAATCGAGGACCTGGCCATCCCAGGGAGTGACCACATATTGTGAGCCAAACTGTAATCCCGAGACACACGCAACCGAATGCGTGCTTAACTCCATCTTGAGTTCAGGAGTGTTTCCTATGAGGCACCCTGCTACGTCTACGATGGCTACTCTCGGGACAGGAAGCCCTGCTAGGTTTGCTAATAGGGCGACCAACATTTCGTTGGCCAGAACTTTCAAGTGTTGAGGATTGTTCCTGAACTTCACTACGTAGAAATGCCCGTCGGAGCAACGGAAAAGGTGTGCTTGTGCTCCTCCCCGCATTCGCCTTATGTGCTGCACCGCCTTAACTGTTGAAATATCTCTGTCATCCTCGACAACGCTGCGAAGTGGCTTCGTGCGAGTGAACTGCGAAAGCCCCTTCTTTTCGATTGCCGCGTTAAGCGATTGCTCCACTCCGCTAAATAGATCACCAACAAGGAATGCTGCCGACGTTTGGATCGTGCCTTCAAGGAAGTTACGTCGCGTGATTTTCCGAGGCCAGGATTTAGGCGACATCGTTTGGATTGTGACTTCATCTTGCCGACTTAACTTGGATGTCACTCTGCTCATAGGTTTGCCAATAGACCGAATGCCAGATTGCGAATACCTTGAAATTATTCGAATCGGTTTGATTTGAGTGTGACGACTATCACGTTAAACAAATAAATCTCGGAAGGGATTCCGTATCGGGAAATGTTTCAATTTGTCACTGGTTCTAAAATAACAAGGAGAAAACAATCAGGTCAGAGGTCTGCTGCCGGGCATTCTTGTCTATACTGCGCGATAGTAGTGCAGTTATGAATCGTTATGAACAGTTTAGGCAAGACTGCAATGCTCTGCTCCCGCATAACTCATTTTGTTGTCGCTCTCGGGTTGTTAGTTTTCGCGTCACTTAACGCGGAGGCCCAGGCTCGGGTATCCCTGTCGGAGTTGCCAAACGCTCCTTCGCAAGGTGTCGGCACGGGTAGTTCTGCCCTGACATCACTGCAGATTAAACCGACTGACATAAATGTAAGAGACCTTGCAATTGAATCGTATAAACCGCCGCGTACTATTGATCGCCAGTTCGTTGCACTTAATGCATTGCAAGTGCTTGCCGCCATCGCGGACGCGGAAACAACGCTAAACTGTGTCAGTTCCCCGCATTGCAGCGAGGTCAATCCGATACTCGGGAGTCACCCGACGAGAGGCAGGATGTACGCACTCGCGGTGCCATTAACCGCACTCTCGGTCTTTGTTAGTTATCACTACAAGCGTAAGTCCCCGACTAAGGGTTGGTGGAAAGTTTACCCCCTTACCCTTTCCGCGATTCACACCTTCGGCGCGGTCAACAATCTAGCTGCTGCCCACAATTGACTTAACTAACTGCGAAACGGACGAGTAACGTACGCATGAGAATCCAAGCTCTTTCATCAGTCCT